>CAIXIZ010000452.1 GCA_903919625.1 uncultured Verrucomicrobiota bacterium | reverse complement strand
GCTTGTCCCCAAGACGCTCAGCGGGCTACGCGGAAAACGTCGCCCGGCGCGGGAGAGCCGGGAAAGATCGTGGGGCACCCTGTTTGCAAGACTCGAGCAGGTGGAGCGGCTTGGTCACAAGACGCTCAGCGCGTTGGGGACAACGCGCTCCACCCGCCGTCAGTCGAGCAGGATTTCCGTATGGCTGCGCAGATAGGCTTCGAGCCGCCGGGCGAGCGCCTCGCCGGCGGCCGCATCCTTTTTGTCCGCGAGGTCGGCGAGCGGGGTGCGCAGGAGGCGTTCGGCCTCGGCGCGGGCGGAGGCGGACAGGGAGGGCAGCCATTGCTCCCGGAGCGGATGGCCTTCGTCGCGGGCGAAACACCAGAGGCTCTTGAAATAGACGAGCGCGGGCGGTGCGGCGGTGGCGAACGCGGCCAGGGCCTCGCGCAGCAGCGTGGCGACGCGGCCGCGGCTCTCCGCCGGGACGGCATTGCGTGCGACCAGCGTGGCCAGCGCGCTTGCGTCGCGCAGCGCCTCATAGTTGCGGCCGATGCCTTCGGGCCGGTGCAGCAGCCGCGCCTCCCGCACAAACCACGGGCCGTCCTGCCGCGAGGATTCCAACTGCAGCGCCGCCTCGTCGAAGAGATCGAGTGTGAGCCGGCCGGGAGCGGAGGCCTTGGGCAGGCGCTGGAGCACGGTGAACGTGCCCTGGGTGGCGCAAAAAACAGTGAGCGTTTGGAACGACTCGGCCGGCGGACGCTTGAGCAGCACGAAAGCGTCAGTTTGAAGAACGGGACCGGGCATGAAGGGGCTCAGTTTGGCCACGAAAAGGCACAAAGGGACACAAAGAAATACGGAGTTGTTTTTTGACCACGGATGGCACGGATTGGCACGGATAGTTCAAAAGCAATGAAGCCAGGAACCGGCAGGACGGAAACGGAGATTTGGCCACGAAAAGGCACAAAGGGATACAAAGAAATACGGAGTTGTTTTGACCACGGATGGCACGGATTGGCACGGATAATTTCAAAAGCAATGAAGCCAGGAACCGGCGGGGCGGAAACGGAGATTTGGCCGTGAAAAGACCTGAAGCGTCACCTTTCAGAAGAGCGGACCGGGGAGGCATCCGCAGTTTTATCCTTTGGGTCTTAGGTGCTTTTTGGTGGCAAAAATCTACGGCGATCGCGGCAGGGCGGGCGTGTTTCCCGGAGGCCATGGCGGGATGATCGCGCCGCCCGAGATGATCATCTTCATCCCGTCGCCCACGCTCATCTCCAGCTCCACCAGCTCGCGATGCGGCACGAGCAGCAGAAAGCCGCTGGTCGGGTTGGGGGTCGTGGGGACAAAGACCGCCCAGACCTCCCCGCCCACCAATGCCTGGGCTTCACCCGGCGACTTGTTGGTCAGAAAGCCGAGCGACCAGACGCCTTTGTGCGGAAACTCCACCAGCACGACCTTGGAGAACGAGCTGCGGCTTTGCCGGCCAAACGTGGCGACGATCTGCTTGACGGTGTTGTAGACCGCGCTCACGCCGGGGATCTCCCGGATGAAGCGGTCGCCGACGCCAAGCAGGTATTTGCCGAAAACATAACGCGAGACCCAGCCGAGCAAGGTCACGAGGAGGACCACCATCAGCGTCCCGAGGATATCCCAGACGAGCCCCGCATTATCCGCCACGGCGGCCGGAAGGAATTTCCCGGCCCAGGAGGCAATCCATGGGCTGAACGCACCGCCAACAAAGTCGGTGACCTTGAGAAACGCCCAGACCGTGACCCCCAACGGCGCAAGCAGCAGCAGGCCCGAGATGAAGGCATTGCGAAAGGCGGCGAACCGGGACAGGGCAACAGGCATGGGCAAAACCTACACGAGCATCACGCGCGCCAAAAGCAAAATTGGACGGGTTTCGCCGAAGAGGGCAGAAACGGAGTTTTTGCCACGAAGAGGCACAAGTGACCCAAGGATTTGGGGCGGAATTTGGGTTTATCCACGATAACACGGATGAATCGGGATTAATTCAGAAGCCGTGAAACCAGGAAACGGAGGGGTGGCCACGAAGAGGCACAAAGAACACAAAAATGCGGCGGATTTGTTCTGGCCATGAATCTCATGCGGTTACGCTGGATGGTTCGTTCCTTATGCCGGGCGGAACGTCCCGCCTGCTTCGGGCAAACTGACCAACCCGCCTTGTTTTGCGAGATGGACAATGCCGCGCAGTCGGGTTCAGCGTGAACCAGCCGTCCTCCCGGAATTGGCCGCCAATCGCTTTCATCCCCAAACCGTTTTCCTCCGCCACGCCATGACCATCACCGACAACGAATTCACCGACGTCGCCACACCTTCCGGACCGATGCGCACCTATGTGTTCCGGCCGACTGCGCCCGGACGTTATCCCGGGATATTGCTGTATTCGGAGATTTTTCAGGTCACCGGCCCCATCCGTCGCACCGCCGCGCTGCTCGCGGGGCACGGTTTCGTCGTCGCGGTGCCGGAGATCTACCACGAGTTCGAACCAGCTGGAACGGTGCTGCCCTACGACACGGCGGGTGCCGAGCGGGGCAACGCCCTCAAGACCACCAAGCCGCTGGCCGGCTATGACGGCGATTCACGCGCCGTGCTGGAATTTCTGCGCGCGCACCCGTACTGCACCGGCCATACCGGCGTGATGGGCATCTGCATCGGCGGGCATCTGGCCTTCCGCGCGGCCATGAACCCGGGTGTGGCGGCCGGCGTGTGCTTTTACGCGACCGACATCCACAAACGCGGTCTCGGCCAGGGGATGAATGACAACACGCTCGACCGCGTGCCGGAAATCAAAGGCGAGCTGCTCATGATCTGGGGCCGGCAGGATCCGCACGTTCCGGCCGAGGGCCGGGCGAAAATCCACGCCGCGCTCGCCGCCGCCGGGACCCATTTTACCTGGCACGAGTTCAACGGCGCACACGCGTTCCTGCGCGACGAAGGCGCGCGCTATGATCCTGAGCTGGCGCTGCATGGTTACGGCCTCGCACTCAGCCTGTTCCGCCGGAAACTGGGTGAGGGGGATCTGCGGGCTGCGGCCGTCAGCGGGGCAACGGAAACGAAGCACTAAAACCGGCAGGCCAGCCCCTCACGGACACGGCTTGGCAAAGAGGTCGTCCATCGACCGTTCGAAGCCGGAGAGCGCGGAATCGGTGAGGCGGTCCTGGCTGGCGAGGATGTGCTCGAGGCGGAAGCCGTATTCACCGGTGCCGTAGACCTCCACGTTGTGGTAGCGTGAGTCCACGATCCACAGGCGGGGTAGCCGATGGTCAAGATAGAGCTCCTTTTTCACAACGGTGTCGCAATGATGGTCGCCGGGCTGGAGCACCTCGACGGCGAGATACAGCCGGCCATCGGCCGCGTGCGTGAGCGCGAGATCGGGACACACGCGGTCGCCGCCGGGCAGCGCGACCGCCGTGCGGCGCGGGAGCAGGTGCAGCGTGGAATTGGGCGGGAGCGCGGCACGCACCCAGGCATGCAGGCGGTTGCACAGCAATTCGTGCGGGACGGAGGGCGCGAGGCGCAGGCAGGGCTCGCCGGCGAGCCGCTCTTCATAGGCTTGGGGCATGGCGGGGGTTGGTATGGCCACGAAAAGGCACAAG
>CAIXIZ010000451.1 GCA_903919625.1 uncultured Verrucomicrobiota bacterium | reverse complement strand
GGTTATCGCCGCGTTCAAAATCATCCTCGGCGACCCCAACGTGAAGGGCATTCTCGTGAACATCTTTGGCGGCATCATGGACTGCAACGTCATCGCGACCGGCATCGTCGCCGCCGTGAAGGAAGTCGGACTCAAGCTCCCGCTCGTCGTCCGCCTCGAAGGCAACAACGTCGCCGCCGGCAAGGCCACCTTGGCCGCCTCCGGCCTCACCCTGGTCTCCGGCGACACGATGGCCGATGCCGCCCGGAAAATCGTTAAGCTCGTCGCCTGAGCTACGAGGAGTCGCGAGTACTGACTAGCGAGTAGCGAGCATTCCAAACCACCAATCTCACACCCGCACCGCCTGCGCCCTCCGATCTGCTCGCTACTCACCACCCGCTACACACTACTTCTTCCCCCCCCCATGAGCATCCAAGTCAAAGAACTGGCCTTCGTCTTCTATCCCATCACCGACGTCGCCCGCGCCCGCAAATTCTACGAGGGAGTCCTCGGCCTGAAGGTCGGCCTGCAGCTCGAATTTACCCCGGGCCAGTGGTGGATCGAATACGACATCGCCGGCCAGGCCCTCGCCGTTTCCAACAGTATGCCCGCTGCGAAAGCCACCAATCTGATGCTGGAGGTGGTCAGCCTTGATGCGGCGGTCACCGCCCTGCGTGCCGCCGGCATCCCGCTCATCGGCGAGGTGACGGAATTTCCGCCTTGCCGGATGTGCCGCCTGGCCGACCCCGACGGCAACGAAATCGGTCTCCACCAGCGCAAGGGGTGATCGCGTGACAGCAATCGTAAATCCGAATTCGAAAATCGAAAGTTTCCCATGGCCATCCTCATCACTCCCGCGACCAGGCTCCTCGTCCAAGGCATCACCGGCGAATTCGGCGCCCGCCACACCCGGCTCTCGCTCGACTATGGCACCCAGGTTGTCGCCGGGGTCACCCCCGGAAAGGGCGGCCAGTTTTTCGAGCATGGCGTGCACCGCGTCCCCATCTTCAATTCCGTTGCCGACGCCGCGCGCGCGACCGGCGCGACCGTCTCGGCCATTTTCGTGCCGCCACCGTTTGCCGCCGACGCGATTCTGGAATGCGTCGACGCCGGACTCGATCTCGCCGTGGCGATCACGGAGGGGATTCCGATCAAGGACATGGTGCGCGTGAAGCGCGCCATGGAAGGGCGCAACACCCGGCTCATCGGCCCCAATTGTCCCGGATTGGTCTGCCCAGGTACGGGGAAAGATTCTCAGGGTGGCTGTCGCATTGGCATCGCGCCGGGCTATATCAATAAAAAAGGCCACGTCGGGGTGGTGTCGCGCTCGGGCACCCTCACCTACGAGGCGGTCTTTCAGCTCACGACCAAGGGCATCGGGCAAAGCACCACGGTCGGCATTGGCGGCGATCCGGTCAACGGCACCAACCATCTCGACGTGATCAAGCTGTTCAACGCCGACCCCGAGACCCACGGCATAATTCTCATTGGCGAAATCGGCGGGAATGCCGAAGTCGAGGCGGCGCGCTGGATCAAGGCCAACTGCCAAAAACCCGTCGCCGGCTTCATCGCGGGCGCCACTGCGCCGGCGGGCCGTCGTATGGGCCATGCCGGAGCCATCGTGGGCGGAGCCGAGGATACTGCGGCTGCGAAGATCGCGGTTTTCAAAGAATGCGGCATCGAGGTCGCGGTGACCCCGAGCGACATGGCGGATGCCTTGCTCCGGGCCGCCAAGGCGAGGGGCGTGACGCTGAGCTGACAATTTACCCCCGCGCCGGCATCACCAGCGAACGGCTTGGTTGCGGAAACGGCGGAAATCATCGTCCAGCAGAATGAGCCGCATGGACATTGTAGGTCGGGGTTTATCCCCGACATGCTGGGCATAAAGTCGGGCATCAGGCCCGTCCTGCGCGGCAAACAGAGCCATCACCCGCATTGCCCAGGCTTGACGCCAACGTCGGTCGGTCGCTACGCCCGACGTCATCATGTTGCCGCCCTTGAAAGGTTACGCTGCTCTTCGTACAAGACGTCACACCTCTTCCGGCTGCGATTGTTTTCTGACGATTTGCCTTCTGCGGCCGACGCAAGCCTTCCTCGATGTTGGCCTACGTGAACGATGCTTGGCCGAAATGCGCCGCCTCGAGCGCGATGAGACTTGGATGGTGCGCTGTACCGTGGTGATGCCTGATCACCTGCATCTGCTCGTCACGCTGGGCAAACACGCAAAGCTTTCCGCTGCCGTGCGATTGCTCAAGGGCCGGTTGGCCCCAGCCCTGCGGCGGGCGGGCGCAGCCTGGCAGCCGAGTTTCTTCGACCGTCGTTTGCGTCCCGACGATGAGTTGCTGCCGATTTCCCTCTACATCTTTCTCAATCCCTATCGGCAAAAACTTGTGGGCGTGGATGAGACTTGGGGCGGCTACCACTGTGCCCAATCGGATTGGGCGTGGTTTGGCCCGCTGACGAAGGAATCTTGCCCGGAGCCGGCGTGGCTGCGGTGAGGATGTCGGGGATAAACCCCGACCTACCCAGATCCGAGCCGTAGGGCGGGCTTTAGGCCCGACGCCTCACCCACCGGAAAGTTTGCCAATCAGCGATAAGCGATCATCAATAGCCCCTCTTCCCATGTCCGACTTCGACGATCTCTACCGGGACATTATCCTCGACCACAACCGGCGCCCGCGGAACCGCGGCAGGCTGCCGACGGCCAACCGCGTCGCCACCGGGGACAACCCCACCTGCGGCGACAACTGCACCGTCCACTTGCGCGTCGAGGGTGACCGGATCGCCGACATCAGCTTTGAGGGTTCCAGCTGTGCCATCGCCCAGGCGAGCGCTTCCATCATGACCACGCGGCTCAAAGGCAAAACCGCGGCCGAGGCCAAGGCTGCCTTTGCCGATTTCAAAGAGGTCGTCACCACCGGCAATGTACCCGAGGACGAACCCGAAAAGGCCGCCTTTGCCGGCGTCCATGCGTTTCCCGCGCGCATCAAGTGCGCGACCCTCGGCTGGCACACCGCGCTGGAGGCACTAAACCAGCCTGACAAACCTCCCGCCTGAACTCAGCCATCTTTCTTCTTTCCTCTTTATCTTCATCTTTCGTCAGGAAAATCCGTCAGAAGAGAAAGATTTAGAGAAAGAGGAAAGATCAAGATTTTTCACCCATGCCTTCCGACTTTTCCACCCTCCGCGACCAGTTCCCGATCCTGCACCAGACGGTGGCCAAGGGCCGGCCGCTCATTTATCTCGATAACGCCGCCACCACGCACAAGCCCCGCGCCGTCATCGACGCGCTCACCCGCTTCTACGAGCGTGACAACTCCAATGTCCACCGCGGCCTCCATGCGCTCTCCATGCGCGCGACCGACGGCTATGAGGCCGCCCGCTCCCGCGCCGCAAAATTCCTCAACGCCGCCGAGCCCGCCGAGATCATCTTCACGCGCGGCACCACCGAAGGCGTCAACCTCGTCGCCGAGTCCTGGTGCTCTGCCAATCTCAAGGCTGGCGACGTCGTCCTCCTCACCGAAATGGAGCACCACTCCAACCTCGTCCCGTGGCAGCAGGCCGCCCGCCGCGCCGGCGCGACGCTCCGCTACGTCCCGGTCGCCGGGGCCGACGCCGAGCACGGTCTCGACCTCGGCGCGCTCGACCGGCTGCTCACGCCGCAGGTGAAGCTGTTC
>CAIXIZ010000450.1 GCA_903919625.1 uncultured Verrucomicrobiota bacterium | reverse complement strand
GGCGTTTCGCTTTGGCCTCGTGCTGCTGGCGGCCGGGGCTTCGCGGCGAATGGGCAAGCCAAAACAACTGATCGAAATCGGCGGCCAACCACTGGTCGTGCGCGCCGCCGAGGCCGCGCTAGCCTCGGCGGCGTGGCCGGTGGTTGTCGTGCTGGGCGCCAACGCCGAGAAAATCCGCCCGCTGCTGGCCCGGCTGCCGGTGCTGGTGGCGGAAAATCCGGCCTGGACCGAAGGCATGGCGTCGTCGCTGCGCGCCGGAGTGGACACCTTGCGGATGTTTTCGCGCGCCTTAGACGGGGCATTGGTCGCGGTCGCGGACCAGCCGGCATTCTCCGCGGACGTGATTGCCCGGCTCGTGGCGGTGCGCGGGGCGACCGGGCAAAGCATCGTGGCGGCACGTTATGCGGGGCGGCTGGGTGTGCCGGTGCTGTTCGGCCAGGTTCATTTTGCGGCCCTGGCGGCCCTCACCGGTGAAGATGGCGCGCGCCATTTTCTCGCGGAACACGCGGGAGAAACCGCCGCAGTAGATTTGCCGGAACTGGCGGTCGACCTGGACACGCCGGAGGATGTGGCGCGGCTGACCCCGTAAAACCGTAACGGCACCAGAACCAATCACCGCCGCATTCCAGCTCAGGGCAGTTTCGTTTCGGCGACCTTCTTCGTCTGCGCAGCGCGCCAGGCGTCGAGAGATTTTTTGATCTTCGGGTCACCCAGGGCGAGGATGGCGGCGGCAAAGAGGGCGGCGTTGATGGCGCCGGGCTTTCCGATGGCGAGGGTCGCCACCGGAATGCCGCCGGGCATCTGCACCATCGACAGCAGCGAATCAAGCCCCTTGAGCGAGGCGGACTCCATGGGCACGCCGAGCACGGGCAGGGGCGTGAGCGCGGCGGCGACGCCAGCGAGATGGGCCGCACCGCCAGCGGCGGCGATGATGACCTTGAGCCCGCGCGTCTCGGCCGAGCCGCACCATGCAAACGCGAGCTGCGGCGTGCGGTGCGCGCTGATGACGCGCTTTTCATAGGGGACGCCCAGGGTGTCGAGCGTCTGGGCGGTGTGTGACATCGTCTCCCAGTCGGAGGCGCTGCCCATGATGATTCCAACAAGCGGTGTGGCCATGCGGGAAAAAAGGCGGGCCGGCGGGAAGTTGGCAAGCGCGCTGTGCGCGTCATCGCCCCGGCAAAATCCCCCGAACCACGCGCCCCTGCGGACACCCCACCCCTTTGGTCAGGCCTGCGGTGCGGCAGCCAGCGCGGCCTGGCGCGCGGCACGGTGGCGGCGATAGGCCACCAGCCCCAAACCGGCGGCAAGGAAGATCGCCCCATAGGTCGAGGGCTCGGGCACCGGGGTGATTTCACTCCAGGTGCTGTCGTAGGGAATCCATGAGGCGGACTCACCGTAGCCTTCGAATTGAATCTGGCCAAGCTCACCCGTGACGTTGAGCGAGGTGTTTTTCACCAGGATAAAGGTGGTGAACTGGATCCAATTTTTAATCAGCAGGGTGCTGCCGCCGGGGATGAGAAGGTCATCCAGATAGAGATAGGCGGGCGTGCAGACGGTGCCGCCGGCGAAGTCCACGACCCCGTTGCCGTCGATGGTCAGCGTGTGGAAGGCCTGGGTGGTGCCGGAAAGGTTGAGCGTGGCGGTGTTGGTTGAGTTGCCGTGCAGGGTGACGGCGGCGCCGGAGCCAATCTGATTGTCGTTCAGCGTTTGCAGCGTGGTGGTGCCGGCAAAGTCCCCGACCGAAATGTTGCCGGCGAGCGCGGTGACCCCTGCGGACTTGGCGAGCTTCAGGGTTCCGCTGTTGACCGTGGTGTTGCCCGTGAAGGTATTGGCGGTGGAGCCGGCGAGAATCAGGGTGCCCGCGCCCGCCTTGGTCAGGCCGACGGAACCGCCGGAGTTGTCGGCGATGACTGAAGCGATGGTGAGAGTCGAGGTGGGCGCGGTCAGGACAATGAGGTCGGAGCCGCCGGTGTTGCCGCGCGCGGACAGCGTGCCGCCGGTGAAGGTGGCGGCGTCACCCGTCTGGAGGAGAAGGCCGCCGCTGCCGAGGTTGAGGATCTTGCCGGAAGAAATGGTGAGGGTCTCGCTGGTGGTCAGCCGGACGGAACTGATGGTGCTGCTGTTGGTCAGCGTGGCGGAGGCGCCCAGGTCGAGGTTGCTGCCCGTGGTCGCAGT
Source organism: uncultured Verrucomicrobiota bacterium (assembly GCA_903919625.1). Lineage (GTDB taxonomy): Bacteria > Verrucomicrobiota > Verrucomicrobiia > Opitutales > Opitutaceae > CAIYUN01. The sequence goes on along the minus strand of CAIXIZ010000450.1, from coordinate 9,864 downwards.
GTTGACGTTGGCGCTGTTGCCCGTGGCGGCCACGATAAAGCCGGAACTGGTGGTGGCGAAACTGTCATTGGCCACGGTGGCGTAAGCCAGAATCCCATTGGCGAGGGTGGGCGAAGTGGTGAAGCTGAACTGGGGCGTGGAGCCACTGCTGCTGAACGTGTCGGTGTTGGCGGTGTTGGTGAAGTTGACCGTGGCCCCCAGATTGCGGGTGAGGCTGCTGGCGGTGAAAGTGGCCGAACGGTTGGAGGCGCCGGGGGCGACGTTGATGGCATTGTCCGTATTGGCGGCCAGGGTGATCGCGCCGATCGCCTCGGTGGTGTTGGACGAGTTGCCAAGCAATTGGAGGGTGCCGCCGGAAAGCGTGATGGTGGCCGTATCCTTGAGCCGGTTGGCGTTGTTCGTGCCGGTGTTGTCGAGGGTGAATGTGCCCCCCTGCTGGACCACCAGATTGGTGAGGCTCAGGGCGGTGCCGGTGCCCGCCAGCTGGAATTCCGCGCCGGAAACCGTGAGCGTGCCGGCGAGGGTGTTGGCCGCGGTGCTGGTTAGGACACCGGAACCCGTGACCGTGAGGCTGCCGTTGCTCAATACGCCGCTCAGCTGGGCGTCGATGGTGGCGGTGCCGTGCTGCATCTGGATGGTCTGGGCGGTGCCATTGAGGTTGAGATTGTTGGTGAAAATCAGGGTGTTGGTGTCGCTCTTGGAGCCGAGGATGAGGCTCTGGCCGGTGGCGAGGAAATTGGCGGTGCTGCCCCAGGTGAGCGCTGCGCCGCCGCTCAGCGTGACCGTGCGGTTGGCCCCGGCGGCGGAAAATCCGCCGCTGCCGGCAAACTGCACCTGGCCGGCCGCCGTTCCGAGCGTCTGGGAAAAATTGGCGTTGTTCAGTTCAAGCACCCCGCCGTTGAGCACCAGATTGGAGTTGGCGGACAGCGCCCCGGCGGCACTGATCCGCAGCGCCCCGCCGATGATGGTGGTGGCGCCGCTGTAATTGTTGCCGGTGTTGGTCAGCTCCAGCGTGCCTGCCCCGGTCTTGGTCAGCCCGCTGGTCCCGGTGCCGGTGAGCGCGCCACTGAGCTTGCCGTCCACGGCAGCGGTGCCGTCTTCCACGCGGACGGTGCGGGCGGCGCCGTTCAGGGCGATGGCGTTTTGGAAATCCAGCGTGCTGTCCGCAAAAGCGGAACCGAGGATGAGGGTGTTGCCGTTGCCCAGGAATCCGGCGGTGCTGCCCCAGGTGAGCGTACCCCCGCTAAGGAGAACCGTGCGGTTGCCGCCGAAAGCCGAGAAACCGCCGTCGCCCGTCCATTGCACCTGGTCGGCCGAGGTGCCAAGCGCGCGGGTGAAGCTGGTGGCCACGCCGATTTCAAGCACGCCGCCGTTGAGCTGCAGATTGCCGCCGCTGGGCGCACCCGTGGCAAAACCGCCGGAAAGCGCCGTGTCGGCCCCGGTGATCCGGAGCGCACCGGCCGTGATGATGGTCGCGCCCGTGTAACTGTTGCCCGAGTTGGCCAGCTCGACGACGCCATAGCCCACCTTGGTCAGGCTGTAGGCATGACCGCCGTCGGAGACGACGCCAGCCAGCTTGAGGGTGCCGGCGCGCGCCCCGACCGAACTGTTGGACCCGAGGGCGACGGTGCCGGAAAAAGTATTGTTGCCGCCGTCGCCATACAGGGCGCCCAAGGGATGGCCGTTGAACGCCCAGCCATCGCCATTGATCGTGACGGCTTCCGAGGTGGTGTAGGTGACCCCGCCCCGAAAGGTGAGGGAGGCTCCGTCATTTACCGTGGTGGTGCCCGTGGTGTTGCCGAGCGCACCGTTGACCGTGACGACGGTCTGGCCGGCGTTCAGGATGTAGTTGCCGCTAAAACTGGTGCTGGCGGCATTGATGGTCAGCAGCCCGGCGCCATCCTTGGTGATGTTGCCGGTACCGATGATCGCACTGTTAAAATTAACCGCCCCAGTGCCATTGATCTCAATGGTGTTGGTGCCGGTCGTCATCGTCCCATCGATGCAGAGCGTGCTGAGGGAGTAGTTCAGGATGCGCAGGTTTTCCAAGGTGGCGATGCTGTTTTCAATGTGGTGATGGGCCTGCGCGCCGTTGTAGTCGTCGACATTGATCGAAGGCAGCCCGGCCTGCAGCGCATCGCCCAGCGTGATGGTGCCGCTGCCAGAGAGGGTGTAGTTGTTGGAAGAGTCAAAGGTGAGCGAGCGCATCTGCACGTTGCTGCTGAGCGTGACAGTCTGATTTGCCCCGGTGGTGGGGGCGTTCGCGAAGAGCAGGTCGGCATCGGTGGACGGCACATTGCCGCCGACCCAGTTGGTGCCATTCATCCAGTTCTTGTCGGACCCCGCCCCGTTGTTCCACTCGACCGAGGTGGCGGAAAACGGCGTCATGGCCACCTGCACGTTGCGCACTTCCTGGGTCTCGTCGGCATTGCCCGTGCCGCCGGTGAACCCGATTTTGAACTGGTCCGGCCGGGTGAAGGCCGAGAGATCGGCGGTGAAGGTGGTGACCCAGGGGCCGGCGACGCCAAACTCCATCTGCACGGTGAGCTGATTGTTCGCATCCAGCGTGAGATGAAAGGCGCGGTAGTTGGCCCCCGTATCATCGGGGCGGGTGGTCGACGTGGGGAAATCCATCTGGCCGCCGCCGGTAATCGTGTCGAGCGGAGCGCTGGAGGCGACATAGCCCCAGCCGGTGGTCAGACTGCCGGTATCGGGGCCGCGCACCGAGATGCGGTTGGGATAGCCGGTGGTGGTGCCATTGGCGATGGAACTGCCCAGCCCGCCGGAACGTCCTTCGGTGGCGCCGGCATAATTGCCCCAGTTGTCAAAGCCAAATCCGAGATAACCACCGGGCATGCCGGGCACATCCACCCCGCCGCCACCGGCGACGGTCTTTTGCGCATAACCGAGCGAGCCGCCGAACGCACCCGGCGCAAAATTGGCGGCATTCTTGTTCGCATCGACGAGAAAGAAAGTGATGCCGTCCGCACCGGTTCCGTCTGCCACGTTGTTATTGTGACCATTCCAGAACGTATATTCCATCGTGATGTCGATCTGCGCATTCACGGAAAAGATCTGGTTGTCGTAGAGCGCGTAGTTGGACTGGTTTTGGATGCTCTCCGTGAGCCGCAACCAGCCATTGCCCGGAGTATCCACCGTGTTGGCTGTCAGATAGGGGATGGTGGAACCGGAAGATCCGCCGAAAACCCAGCCCGGAGCGGTGGTGTCACGGAAATTCTGGTCAATCGTGACGGTTTGCGCATCCAGCCTGCCCATTGACAGCAACAGTCCTGCCACCCAACCCGCCTGCAAAAGGCGGGTGATAGGCCGGGTATAACTGCTGATGGACTTTGGGAATTTCACGACGGTATTACTGAGCAGCTAAGTTGTATCCAATCGACACTATGCATCAATAGAAAAATAGGGTTTATACCCTAGTTTTTTACCCCAACCCATTTGGCCCTGCCTATAGCGAAACGCCCCATGATTCGATATATATTTAATTGGATATCAATGCGTAAAGAACATCCAGGGGTAACGTCGGCAAGGTTGGGAGCAATCGGGTGCGCAAACGCTCTTGACCAGGAGAACGCAAAATAACCGCAAAAGGCTCCAAAGTGCTCGGTAATTTGCCCCCACCGGCCTGGCGGATCCATTCGGTCAATTCCGCCCTCAGACGCTCATCTCTCCCAATCCCTGCCGCACAATAGAGTGAGAACGCCAACGGCAACCGCGCTGCGTCGGGCGGCCGGGCATCGCGCCGCCATGCTTCCGCCACTGCGTCAATTGCTTCCGGCAATGGATACCGGACAAGGTGGGCGCACAGCAACACCACCTCGGCATCACTGAGCCGGGTTCGCGCCGTCACGAACATTTTGATTTCACTCGCCCGCGTGGCGTTGTCTCCGGCGGTCGCATAGGCCGCCAGGAGCAAAGGCGCAGCATCCCGGTCGGCCAGATGCCCCTTGGCGGCGGTGAGTCCGGCCATGGCATCCGCCACCCATTTTCCCATCAGCAGCCGCTCAATCCGCCAATGCCACGCATAGGCCGGGGCATCCGCCGCCGGCCAGATGGCCAGCCGCCGCCGGAGTTCATCGCCCGCGAGCGTGCCGCGCAATGCCGCCGCTTCGGTCGTCACGATCGCCCGCAATGGCTCCGCCAGTCCGCCCGGCAGATTGGACAGTTTTTCCAGCACCCCCGGGTCGTGCGTCTGCCGGCAGGCGAAAATCAAGGCATGCAACCAGGCGGTTTCCGTCGGTGCCTTGGCCAGCTCATCGTGTGCAAGTTTCGCCGCGTCCGCAAAATCGCCATGGGCGAGCAGCGTGTAGATCCACGCCTGCGCCACCTCGGCGCCTTTCTCGGGATGGGTTGCGCGCAAGTGGGCATAGATCCGCCCCGCCCCCGCCAGGTCAGTGCTCTCGCTGAACTGGGCCAGCAGCAGACCGACGGCATAATTGGAGGAATCCTCCTGCCACGCCGACTGCAATGCAACCATGGCCTCGTTGATGCGACCGTCCGCGTAGGCGGCGCGGGCCTCGTGGATAAACCGTGCCGCCTGGGCGCGGGGCAAAGCCGCCCGCAGCGCCGGCGGCCAGGCGACTTGGGCCAGGCTGAGCTCAAAGCCACCGGTCCGCAGCACCCCAAACACCACCAAGGTCAGGATGAGCCAGACGGCCGCCGCCAGGGCCAGGCCGGCCACGAGGGCGCGCCCCCAAAAGGGCCGCACTTGGGTCGCCGCGACGCTGCAGCACCAGCGGCCGTCCGGCCCGCGCTCCAGCAGCGGGCACACGCGTCGAAACTGGCCGGGCCTAACCCAGCCAATCACGGCTTCGCAGGCGGTGACATGGGCGGCGCCTGAGTCGCTCGGATGCTGGCACGGGCAGCGCCCGCGCGCCCCGCGCATGCGATACCATGATTTGCGGAGATTCCAGTAAAAGAAGCTCCACGCCAGGCGCGGCACATCGGCAATCCATCCGTTCACCGCTCACGACTGCCGGCCGCCGCGCCCGATGGCAAATCCAAAGCGGCCCGCGCGCGGGTCGGCGTGCTCAGGCGTTGATGTCGTTGTCCTTGGTTTCCGGCAACAACCACGCACCGACCACTAGGGTCATCGCCGCAATGCCGATGGGATACCAGAGGCCCGCGTAAATGTCGCCGGTGAAGACGACAATGCTCGCCGCGATCAAGGGCAGGAAGCCGCCAAACCAGCCGTTGCCGATGTGATAGGGCAGCGACATGGAGGTGTAGCGGATGCGGGTTGGAAACAGTTCGACGAGGCACGCGGCAATCGGCCCATAGACCATCGTGACATAGATCATCAGCACCGTGAGCAGCGCCACCATGGCCGGCTGATTCATCGCCGCCGGATCGGCGAACTTGGTCTTCGGATCGGTAATTTTGTCATAACCGGTGCCGACGAGCGCGGCGTCATAGGCCTTGGTGTCAAACCCCACCACCGTCTTGCCGGCGACCGCCAGCACCAGCGGACCCTCGGCCCGCGCCGGGGTGAGTGCAAACGGGATGCCTTTCCCGTTCAGATAGTTCCGCGCTTTGTCGATATCGGTGGCCGCCGGCCTGCTGGGGCGCACTATTTTCCCGAACGCATCCTTCAGGGCGTCGAAGGCGAGCTCCGCCGTGCCACGGTAGTCCGCCGTGGCGAGCGTGACGGGCGCGTTCTGCATGGCATCGGTCAGTGCCGGATTGGCCTCGCGCGCGAGCCCGCGAAAGATGGGTTGGTACGTCAGCACCGCAAGCAGGCAGCCCGAGAGGATGATTTTTTTCCGGCCGATCCGGTCGGACAGCTTGCCAAAGACCACGAAGAACGGGGTGCCGATCAGGAGCGCGACCGCCACGACCACATAGGCATGAACGTAATCCACCTTGAGCGTGGTGGTCAGAAAATAGAGGGCATAAAACTGGCCGGCGTACCACACGACCCCCTGCCCCGCCGTCGCCCCAAAGAGCGCGCGCAGCACAAGCTGGGCGTTGGGCCAGTGGGCGAAACTCTCCGTCAGGGGGGCTTTCGACCCCTTGCCTTCCGCCTTCATCGAGGCAAACACCGGCGACTCCTCCAGTTTCAGCCGGATGTAGACGGAGACGGCCAGCAGCATGATGGAAACGAGAAAGGGGATGCGCCAACCCCAGTCGGCAAATTTCTCGGGCGTCATCAGTTGCCGCACCCCGAGGATGACCGCCAGCGAGAGGAAAAAACCGAGGGTGGCCGTCGTCTGGATCCAGCTGGTAAACGCGCCGCGCTTCCCCGGGGGCGCGTGCTCGGCCACATAGGTCGCCGCGCCGCCGTATTCGCCGCCGAGCGCGAGCCCCTGCGCCAGGCGGAGCAGGACGAGCAGGCAGGGGGCGAAAAAGCCGATTTTTTCGTACGTCGGCAGCACGCCCACCAGCGCGGTGGAGAGGCCCATCACGAGGATGGTGACGAGAAAGGTGTATTTTCGCCCGACGAGGTCGCCAATGCGACCGAAGAACAAAGCCCCAAACGGCCGCACCGAAAAGCCCACGCCAAACAGGGCCAGACTCGACAGGTAGGCGGCGGTGTCATTGCCCGGCGGAAAGAACAGTTTCCCGAAAAAAACCGCCAGCGTGCCGTAGATGTAAAAATCATACCACTCGAACACCGTGCCGAGCGAGGAGGCAAAGATGACCAGCTTGTGCTTGCGGTCGAGCGCGGCGGAGGCGGCAGTGGCGGCGGAGGTGTCCATAGGGGGAAGAGAGGGGAAAGCAGCCCGAGAGTAAACCGGCCGGCCGGCCATCGCAAGCCGGAATCACCGCCGGGCCAACGGCGCCAGATGGAAGTTTCGCTTGGCGCGCGCCGTGGATTGCGCGACAACCGGGTAGCCGTGCCACTGCCGAAGGAATATCCGTCCCCCGCTCCGCCGCCCAGTCCGGTCGTCATCCATCATCTCGCGGGCTGGCGACGGCGGGTGCTCCGGCCGCCGGCGCTGCTGGTCCGCGCCTGGACCTCGACCCTGCGCTTTGAACTTTCGCCCGCTGCCCGGCACGATCTGAACTGCTGCACGGTGCCCACGGTCTTTGTCCTCTGGCATAACCGGCTGGTGGTCGCGGCCGAGCTGTTCCGGCGTTTCCGGCGCACCCGTGAGGTGCATGCGTTGGTCAGCGCCAGCCGTGACGGTGCGTGGTCGGAGGCGTTTCTCCAGCTGGCGGGGCTGCATGCCGTGCGTGGCTCAAGCAGCCGGGGCGGCCGGGAGGCGGCACGCGCGCTCGTCGCCGTGTTGCAATCCGGCCAGGATGTGGGCCTCACGCCCGACGGTCCGCGCGGCCCGGCGTATGGGTTCAAGGAAGGTGCCCTCATCGTCGCGCGCCGGGCGCACGCGCCGATGCTGCTGGTCGGGGCCGCCTTTGATTCGGCCTGTCGGCTGCCGAGCTGGGACGGGCTGTATCTGCCCCAGCCCTTTTCCCGGATCCGGCTGGAATGCAAGCTGGTGCCCGCCGCCGAGGTAGCGGAACGCACCGCCGGGGAGCTGGAGCAGATGCTGCGCACCCTCAGCCCCGACATCCCGGACCCCACGCCGGCCATCTAGCCGGTCAGAAGGTTGGCACCAACTCGATCACCCGGCCAGGCGCGGTCACATAGTCCGGCCCGGCGGACCAGGTGAGATCATTGACGAGAAACTTGAAAATCACCGGCTGCGCGCTCTCCGGCAGCGAGATGGTCCACTCGTCATCTGTCATGCAGTTGAGCGGAATCCCGCGGTCCCAGCTCAGGCCCGGCCCCTCACCGCGCACATAGAGCGCATTGCCGAAGCCAATGTCGATGCGGGCGGTGATGACGGTTTGGACCGGTACAGGACGGCCCGCCTTGACGGCGGGTGCGGCGGTTGAAAGCTTTTTCTTGCCAGTGGTGGCTTTGGGTGCGGACTTGGCTTTGGTGGTCGCCGCTTTCGCTGGGGCAGGCTTAAGGGCGGTTTTGGCGATGGACTTGGATTTCATGGTGCGTGGATGGTTACGGTAGACTGGCTACCCCGGATTCGATGCCCACCCTAGCAAAAGAAAGGCCAATCTGCCAGCCTAGTTGTCGGGACCAAAATTCAGTGCGCATCGGCCATGGGTAGGCCCGGCCAATCCCGGATCCAATGGGCGTTATTCCCCTCTGCAAACCCATTTCCACCTGTTGGGGGCTGATGGCCGGTCATTCGCGTCTGCGATTAACCCACGGCCTGGTCCTGTGCCCCCCGCCACCGCCTCAACGTGCGGCACACCAGCCATGGCACGTTGATGAAGAAGATGATGAGCATCCATTCGTGGGCGAAAAAACTGAGCTCCATCACTTCGCGCGCCACGAGGTGCATGGCCAGCAGCCCAAGGCCGATGAGGCAGGCGGCACGACGGCCGGTAAGGGCCAGCACCGCGCCCAGCTCCAGCAGCAATCCCGGGGTGAAAGCCAGCCGGGTGAGATTGGGATGCTCCGCGAGAAGGCGCGGCACTTGTCCCAACCAGGCGGGCAGTGGCGTCAGAAAATCATAATGGACGTTGGCCTGTGCTTTCACGAGCTGCAACGAAATGTCCGGCAGTTCCGCCACCCAGCGGCCGCCGGAGGCGATAAGCTTGGTCCAGCCGGAGGCCACATAACCCGCCGCCAGCATCAGCTTGGCGGCCTGCACCGCATGCCGTTGGGTGTCCGTCGGTGCCCAGGCCAGCCGGAGCGGCGCGCTCCGGCCGTTCCGGACGGCATCGGCCGCATAGGCCAGCCATTGCGCGATGGCGACCAGGCAGAGCAGCTGGAGATGATGGCCGATGGCGCCCTGAGAGTTCTCCAACGCACCGGCGGAGGTGAGCAAGGCGGCCACCAAGCCCAGGGAAAGCAGCGGAGCGATCCCCATGGCGTAGAGCATGAGCGCAACCGCGGCGAGTGAACGCAGCGGCGCAAACACTTCCGGCCGGCCCAGCCAGGTGAGATCCACGAGGTGCGCCAGGCCGTTGGGCAATGGTTGCGTGGTGAACGGTATCGTGGCCGGCAGCATGTGCCACATCAGCCACGCCCCCAGCGTGCGCATGAGCAGCATCTCCCACCACGCGTGGTCCACCGTCACTTCCCGGAGGTATTGCCGCCAGCGTATCATGGTCGGCTATTTTTCCGCCAGCAGCTCCTCGGTGCGGGAAAAGCCGTCTGCCGTGGCGGCGCGCCGCACCTCGACCCGCACCAGCCGCACCGGGCCCGCCGGCACGGCGGCGCCGCGCTGGGCGCCGGTTTCCCGCAAATAGGCGAGCAGTTCCTCGCCCGCGCGCCGGCGCTCGGCCGGGGTCGCGGCGGCCTCATCCGCGCCCCGGGGGGCCACCAGGGCGTTGAGCCGCGCCCGAAACATCTTTTTTACATTGGCCGTCGATGTGCCGAACACCTTGGCGCACGCCAGCGGCTGCCCGGCGGCATCAGCCACATAGTAATAGTCCGCCACCGGATCAAACGTCGAATACATTGGCAGCCGGGTGAGCGGAAACTGCTCGCCCGCGATCAGCAGCAGCACCACTACCGCCAGCAGGCGGGCGAACGGGAGGCGTTGGCAGACGGCGGTGACGGACATCGCCCGGCATCCAACCGGGGCGGGGCGGGGCTGGCAACGCCCGTTTGGCCCTACCATTCCGGCCGCAGCCCCCGCAGTCGCTGCGGCCCGAGCTGCTGCACCACCTCGGGCGCGAGCGCCGTTCGGATCCGGTCCTGCCCGGCAGCATCGTAAATGAACGCCTCCCAAACCCCCTCCTTGACCACCTCGGCCGGCGGCCCAAACCGTGCCAGCACCGCGGCCCGGTCCAACTCCGCCGTCAGGACGAAGTCATACACCGGCCAGCGCATTGCGCCGTCCGGCTCCGGGACGGCAAAATACCAAAAGGCGT
>CAIXIZ010000449.1 GCA_903919625.1 uncultured Verrucomicrobiota bacterium | reverse complement strand
CGGCGCCGTCACCCGCCGGGGCACATAGTGCCAGCAACGATGGACCGGCACCCCATTGATCCGGTCGGTGCGATAGAGGCGGCCACGGTCCGCCGGCATTTTGCGCCACTGGGGATAATAGGAAAAGGTGGTCAGCATCCGCACCTGATGACCGCGCGCGGTGAGATACTCGCACAGCTCCGTGTTGTAAGGCGCGATCCCCGTGACTTCTGGCGCGTAGTTGATCCCCCAGACAATCAGCCGTCGCGCCCGGTCCGAAGGGGCGGGGAGCACGGCCGGATCCCGTGCTGGTGCCTGGCCAGGTCCGGCGTTGGTGGTGGGGCGGGTGCCACCGGGCAGGGGAGACGGAGGGACAGGCTGCATTGGGTTTGGCTAACGGGTATCTGCCCTTGGGCAAGGCCGCAGGGTGGCGCGGTCAGGCGAAACCGAGGAGGTGAATCCCATCCCGTTTGGCCTGCGCGAGCACGGCAGGACGGTCAAGGAGCAGCACCTGGCCCGCCGTGAAGGCGGCGGCCGTAAGACCGGCCTCGCGCATCACCTCGAGAGTCCGGAGGCCGACACAAGGCACGTCGAAGCGAAAATCTTGCGCGGTTTTTACCGTTTTGACGAAGAGGGCGCCCTCGGCCTTGAATGTGCCCGCACGGCGCAGCATTTCGTCGGTGCCTTCGAACGCCTCGACGGCGAGCACGGTGCCATGGCGAACCACGCAGCCCTGGCCAATGTCCAGCCGGGCACATTCCCGGGCAATGTGGATGCCATGGGCGAGATGATCGGGCCCGATGGGAAAATTTTTCCCGGTCAGGCAACCGGAGGTGACGAGGTGGGCATCGAGAAATGCCCGGGCATCCAGCAAGGTGACTCCGAGAAGTTCAATTTCCGCCGCGATGGCCCCAAAGATGGTCTCGGCATTGCGTCGCCGGAGGGAGAAAAGGATTTTTGCGGCCTTGAGATCGGGGTGCAGCCCCTTGAAGAGACGGCGTGGAGTGATCTGGCCGGCCATGAGCGCGGCGCCGGACCCGAAGTCCTGCAGGGCGCGGAGCATTTTTCCCAGCTGGCCGACGAGCAGGACGCGGCGGTCCGCTTCCGCAAACGCCGCGACCAGATCCGGCGGGGTTTCGCCGGCAAACGCAATCAGACGCAGCGGCACTCCGGCGGCGCGAATGGCGGCGGCGGCAAGACGCGGGTAATCGCCCTGGCCGGCGATCAACGTGACGGGCCGGCGAGGGTCGAAGCGGGGCGGGAGAAAGGCGGAGAGCGGCGACACGGGGAAACTGTGGCGGGGAGGAACCGGGGTTTGAAGAACGAAAACAACCGGCATGAAAAAGCCGCGCGGCGGGCGCGGCTGACCGACGGATTGGGCAGGTCACGGCAGCGGCGGCCGGCGTCAGCCCTGGGTGCCGTAATATTTTTTATAACTGCGATAATAGCGGTAATTGGAGTAATACTCGATGCGGCGGGGCGAGAGGCCGTTGAGCACGATGCCGAGGATCTCATTTTTACCATGGCGGAGCGCCTTGATATACAGGCGGATATGCTTCCGGTAGGCCCGGTTGAAGCGGCAGACATACAGCACCTCATCGGCGCGTTCGGCGATCAGGAGCGCATCGGTGACCGCCCCCATGGGCGGCGAGTCGATGACAATGAGATCGAAAAGTTTTTTGAGCCGCTCGATCAGCTGGGCGAAGGCGGGACTTTCCAGAAACTGGGTGGGGCTTTTCGAGCGGCCGCCGGCGGTGATCAAGGAAAGGTTTTCGCCCACGCTGGTGATGCCGAGCCAGGGATTGGCCAGCAGGTCGCCGTCCAGGGAGGCGCCGTTGTCATACCAGGCGATGAGGCCGGTCTCGTTGGGCTTGTTAAAATGGCGGTGCAGCATCGGGCGGCGCAGATCGCAGTCGATGATGAGGGTGCGCCGGCCATGCCGGGCAAAACTGCCCGCCAGATTGCAGGAGACGAGCGTCTTGCCTTCCCCGGGCACGGTGCTGGTGATGAGGAGCGATTTGGGAAAATCGAGCTTGGAATGGATTTTGACCGAACTGTAGAGCCCGAGGAAGGGCTCGACGCCGGCGCCCTGGGCATCTCCCAGGACAAGACGGTATTTGTCCTCGTCCTTCAGATTGGCCAGGTCCGGGATGATGCCGAGCATCGTGGAGCCGATGAAGGTTTCCACATCCCAGGCGCTTTTGATCCGGTCATCAACAAAGCTCAGGCCGACGGCAATGGCGAGAAAGACCAGCACGCCGACGCCGATGGCGGTCTTGGTGATGCGTGACGGATCGGGTGAAAACGGGGTCAGGCTAAGTTTGGCGGTGTCGAGCTGGCTGACCGGCACGTCGGTGAGGGCCCGGTTGGTATCGGTCTCATGCTGGCGGTTGAGGATGGCGAGGTAGTTGCTGTGATCCGAGACCGCAATATCGGACAGGGTCTTGAACTCCACCTCAACGAGATGGAATTGAAACACGGCCTTTTCGCGGAAGTTGTATTCATCCTGGCACGAATTCTCCAGGGTGCGGGCCCGGTCCAGGTTGGCCCTGAGGTCGGCAATGGCGAGATCCACGGCGCGGTCGAGCTGGCCATTGATGATGTCGAGATCGGCGTTGATCGTCTTTAGCGCCGGCCATTCCTCATAATAGGTGTCGATCAGCTTTTCCTGCTGGCGTTTGAGATCATCCCGGGTGCGGCGGAGTTCCGGCACCGTGTTGAAATTCGAGAGATAGGAGATCTCCATGAGATCGCGATTTTCCCGCTGGTAGCGTTCGATCAGCTTGAGCTGATCTTCCAGATCGCTCCGCCGCTGGCGGGCCGCCTGCAGGGCGGCATTGGCGGTGCTCAGGTT
>CAIXIZ010000448.1 GCA_903919625.1 uncultured Verrucomicrobiota bacterium | reverse complement strand
CATGAGCCACCTGATTCCAGACGTGATCACGCCAAGTGCGGTGCAGCCAAAACCAGCTGGCACCAAATCACGACTGCACTGGTGGCTGGCCGCGGCTATTTTTGTGGAATCCAGTTCTCTGGCATTTTTCTCGTGGTTTCTAATTCCTCGCCTTGAGGCCCTGCTAAATGCCCTTCGCGACGACGAGCCCATCCCTCAGTTTGTGGTTTACGCACGGTATGAGTTTTTCCTGCTGGCGCTTTGTGCGGCCGTCACGGCCATTTGGACTTTGTTCAAAACCAGTGGGAAAACCCAAATCTGGATTTTAACTGGGCTTTTTCTTATTCTGCTTCTAGCGCATGGTTTCATGGCTTATGCCTCCGTCTTCAGCCCTCACGGCGGACTCTCTTCCTCCATTCGGATGGATTAGCTGACTCTTCGCCAACGCCCGCCTTCCCCAAATTCCATACCTCTTAAAATGACCAATACATCATTAATTGCGGAGCCGGTAAAAATCCTGCCGTGGTCTGAGCGTGCTGCGCGAATATTTTTGATTTGTATCATTCTTGCACAAGCATACTTCATTTCTCTGCTTCGTCTTCAATTTGAAGAGATGAGGCCGATACTGAACTCCAGATGGGGGATAACAATTTCCCGATGCTAGCCAAATTTGTTTTCTCAGAAAATGGTTACAGCTTCTTTGCATTTTCATGCACCGCGTCATTGATCGCTCTCCTAGCACTTTTCACCGAAAATTCATGTGCCATTAAATGGCTGCTGGCGACCGCCATGATGCTCATTGTTTTCCAATACTTTTCTATATTTGAATCAGCCTTTAGCACGCTTGGCCTGTCAGTCGCCATTCGTCCACAGCGTTAATGATCGATCAGCCCATGCCCGCTCTCGCCCAACCCTGGCCCACCGCGCTGCTCGGCACTCCCGCCGTCGCAGTGATTGAGCGCGCCATCGAACGCCAGCGGCTCTCGCACAGCCTGCTCCTGCACGGCGGCGATCTCGGCACACTTGTCGGCGTCGCGCACGCCATCGCCGACCGCCTCCTCAATCCGCCCGGCACCACCACCCATTTCGCCGTCAAGGATCATCCGGACTACTTCGCGCTCCGCCCCAAAGGCAAAACCCGCATCATCCCCATCGGCAAGGCCGGGGCACCCGAGCCGGGCACCATGCGCGATTTCCTGCCCAAACTCTACGTCTCGCCCTCCGTCGCGCCGAGCAAGGTCGCCATCATCTATGAGGCCGACCGCATGAACATCGAGTCGGCCAACGCTTTCCTCAAAACGCTGGAGGAACCACCTGCGCACACCACACTCCTGCTGCTGACCACGCGGCCTTACTCGCTCCTGCCGACGATCCTGAGCCGGACCCTGCATTTCCGCTTTCCCTCGACGGCCGCCCCGGTGGCGACCGAAGGCTGGCCGGCATGGCGCGAAGACTACGGCGCATGGCTTGGCCGCCTCGTCGCGCCCGGCACGCCGGACAAACGGGCCGTCGCCGACCATATTTTCACGCTCTACGGTCTTGCCGCCCGCTTCGCCGCGGTGCTCGATTTTGCCACCACCGAGGAATGGAAACAGCAAAAGGAAAAGCTGCCCGACGACCTCGACGACGCCGAGGAGGAGGCGATCCAGACCGGCATCGCCAACGGACTGCGAGCGCGGCTGTTCATCGAAATCGAACAGGCCACGCGCGCGTTTGCCCTCAGCCAGACCGCTGCGACCACCGATCCCGAGCAACGTCGGGTGACCACCCGCGCCTTTACCGCCGCGATCGATAAACTTGAGCACAATATCGGACTGCTGCGCCTGAATCTCAATGAGTCCGCGGCACTGGAAGATTTCCTGCTGGCCTCACTGAGGTTGTGGACGAAGCGGTGAGTTAATCGCAATCGCGCCGAATCTCGAAAACGCGCAGGAGCAGATGGAGGCAGTCTGAATTAGTGTCCACTTTATCGAGGCAAGCCCAACGCCTGAATTTCACCCACGGAAAGTGTAACCTATTAGGTTACACTTCCTCTGAAGACCCTCCGCCAGCGAAGCCAGGCCTAAAGGCCGACCGATGTGACCAAGAACCAAAGGCGTCACCACCCGGCCAAGACCCCGTTGACATCTCCCCGCGGCCATACGGTATACTGCCTGCTTTTGTCCCGCATGAGCGCGTCCGTCCATCCACCGACCAAACAACCCACGCTGATGGGCCTGGCCTGGCCGATTTTCATCGAGCAGGGTCTGCGCCTGCTCATCGGCACGGTGGACACCTTCATGGTCAGCCATGTGTCCGACGGCGCGGTCGCGGCCCTGGGGGTGGCCAACCAGCTGGTCATCCTGTTTCTCATCGTGTTCAACTTCATCGCAATTGGAACGAGCGTGGTGATCACCCACCATCTGGGGGCACGCAACCGCGCCGGCGCTGACTCGATTGCGACCAACGCCATTGCGGTCAACACCTGGATGGGCCTGGCGGTCAGCGTGCTCGTGTATTGTTTCGCCGCGCCCCTGCTGCGGGTGATGCAACTGCCCGCGGACCTGATGCAGTACGCGCTGCCCTTTCTCACCCTGATGGGCGGCACGCTGTTCATGGAGTCGATGAACATGTCGATCGCCGCGGTGCTGCGGGCGCACCACCATACGCGCGACGCAATGCTCGTCTCGGTCGGGCAGAACATCCTCAACGTCACGGGGA
This sequence comes from uncultured Verrucomicrobiota bacterium, assembly GCA_903919625.1. Classification (GTDB taxonomy): domain Bacteria; phylum Verrucomicrobiota; class Verrucomicrobiia; order Opitutales; family Opitutaceae; genus CAIYUN01. The sequence goes on along the minus strand of CAIXIZ010000448.1, from coordinate 1,801 downwards.
ACTGCATCATGCTGTTCGGGCTGTTGGGTTGTCCGAAAATGGGGGTCACCGGGGTCGCGCTGTCCAGCGTGTTCAGCCGCTGCTGTGCGTGCATCGCGCTGTGGATTTTGCTGGATTACCGCACCCACCTGCGGCTCCGGGCCATCGACTTCGTCACGATCGTCTGGAGCAAGGTGGCGCGCATCCTGCGCATCGGCCTGCCGGCGGCGGGTGAAAACATGAGCTACTGGCTCGCCCTGATGACCGTCACCACCTTCACGGCGCGGTTGGGCGGCGACAGCCTCTCGATCCAGACCTATACCCTGCAAATTGAGCGGATGGTGCTGCTCTTCAGCCTCTCCATCGGCCTGGGCACGGAAATTTTGATCGGCCACCTCGTGGGCGCCGGCAAGTTTGAGGAAGCCTACCATACCCTGCTGAAAAGCCTGCGGACGGGCTTTATTCTCGTGACCTGCGCGATCCTGCCGATCGCCCTGCTCGCGCCGCACGCCCTCGGCCTGTTCACGCATGATGCCGTCATCATCACCGGGGGCACGTTGCTGCTGCGGCTCGCCATCCTGCTCGAGCCGGGCCGGGTGTTCAACATTGTCGTCATCAACTCGCTGCGGGCGACCGGCGATGTGTGGTTCCCCATCACCATGGGGGCTTTTTCCATGTGGTGCGTCTGGGTGCCGCTTTCCTGGCTGCTGGGGCTCAAGCTCGGCCTTGGCCTGCCCGGCATCTGGCTCGCGATGATCACCGACGAATGGTTGCGCGGCCTGATGATGCACCGCCGCTGGAAGCAGCGCCATTGGATGAAATCCGCCCGCCGCAGCCACGCGCATGTCGCCGGTGGCGCAGGCGACACCGCGCTGGTTTAACCGGCGGCCGGCACCGCCCGCACAAACTCCGTCCGTGCTTCCATGTGCGGGTTGTGGCCGGAGGCGGCGAGGGTGATGATCTCCGCCGCCGGAAAATGCCGCCGGATGCCGGCGGTGTCGGCGGGACGGACGAAATCCGATTTCCCACCGAGGATAAATCGCGTTGGTCCGGCAAAGGTGTCGCCGGCGGCGAGCGGAGATTGCACGAGCGCCGGACGCGCCGCGGCCAGCGCGGGCAGGTTGATGCTCCAACGCCAGGTACCTTCAGGAGACTGTTCGAGATTGGTCGCCAGAAACTGCCGCATCAGCCGGTCGGGCATCAGAGGGGCGAAAGCCTCCTCCGCCTCGCGGCGAGACTGAAGGGTGTCGAGCCGCAAGGCGTGCATGGCGGCAAACTCTGCGCGCTCCGCTTTTTCCGGATAGCCCTTCGGGGCGATGTCCACCACGACCAGCCGTTCCACCCGGGCCGGCTCCCGGCAGGCCAGCAGCATCGCCACTTTGCCACCCAGGCTGTGGCCGAGCAGCGTCACGCGGGCCAGCCCCTGCGCATCCAGCCAGCCAAGCACATCGCCCACCATCGCGGACCAGCTCATTTCGTCCGCATGGGGCGAACGGCCGAGGTTGCGCAGGTCGAGGGCAAAAACATGATAATGCGTCGCGAGTTCCGTGCCCGCGGATATCCAGTTGCGCGACGACCCGAGCATCCCGTGCAGGATGACCAGCGGCGGCCGGCCCACCCCGCCGAGGTCACGGTGGTAAAGTTTTAACACGGAGGACACGGGGACCACGGAGCCAGACAATCGGGGTTGTTCAAGGCATCTTCTTCCTCTCTCCGTGAAATCTGCACCCTCCGGAATTAATAATTTTCGTGTCTTTCGAGGGTTTCGTGGTTTCCACTCTTCCCCCGCCATGCCCGCCGACGCCAAGCCCACCCCCATGAT
>CAIXIZ010000447.1 GCA_903919625.1 uncultured Verrucomicrobiota bacterium | reverse complement strand
GTGATGGCATCCTGGCTGGCATTGGCGAGGGGCAGCGCGCGCGCGTCGCCCTCCCGGAATTCAACCGTGGCGTGCAGGTTGCGGGCGGCCGCCCGTATTTTTTCTGCTTAGCCAAGCATCGGGGGGCAAAAGTCCATGCCCATCACCTTGGTTCCGGACGGGAGTGTTTGGGCCAGGGTGAGCGCCACATCGCCGCTGCCGGTGGCGAGGTCGAGGACGTCGCGGGGCTGGGCGGAGCAAACGGCCGCGACCAGCCGGCGGCGCCATCCGATGTCGGTTCCGCCACTGAGCAGGCGGTTGGCCGTGTCGTAGCGGGGGGCGATGCGGGCGAACATCGTGTTGACTTGAACAGGGTCTGGCATTGGTGCAGGGCCACCGCACCACCTGGCAGGCGCACAGTCAAACGCGCCGTAGGGTCAATCTGCCGCCTGGATGAATCCAATGCCCGGCATATTTACAAATCTGGCAATTGCCAACCGCCAGGAATGAATAAGGCAAAAAAAATCTTTGTCTAGGGTTTGACCCCTAGTGGGTTGCATACTGCTCCTGCGTAAGTAAGCATTAATGGTTGCCATGTATCATGCTAACCTTACACCAGATACAGTTCAGCCTGACCGCGAAAAACTACAACCTGCCTTCCGCCCCTTGGAATCATTGCCATGACCAACCTAACGAAACGCGAGATCGTCCTTGAAATCTATGAGAAGTCCGGCTTCCCGCAGAAGGAGGTCGTCGCCACGGTTCAAATGACACTCGATATTATCATGCATGCGCTCGGTAAAGGCCGTAATGTTGAACTCCGCAACTTCGGCGTGCTGGAGGTGCAACGGCGCAAAGCCCGGGTTGGCCGTAACCCCAACAAACCTGAAACCGAGGTCGTCATCCCGGAACGGGCCGTGGTGAAATTTAAGTCGGGTAAAATCCTTAAACAGCTCATTAAAAAGATCGATATTGCCCGGCTCTGAGCCGTCCGTCGGTTGCGAACGCCCGAGCCGGCCCCTTGGCCGGCTTTTTTATTGGCCAGGCGAAGGAGGTCCACAGCTGTCCGCTGGCTGGCGGATCGGTCCGGCGGCTGCCGGCCAGGCCTCGGGACGTGAAATTTTCATCGCGCCCTGCGATGCCGTTTCCCAACGTGTCGGCGTCGTTCCCATGCCGTTGTTCCAATCCCTGCCCGGTTTCCGCGAATTTTATCCCGACGCGCTCGCGCGCCGGAACCACATCTTTCGGATCTGGCGGCAGGCGGCCAAGGCCTACGGCTTCCAGGAATACGATGCCCCGGTCCTTGAACCGCTCGACCTCTATCGCGCCAAATCGGGCGATGAAATTGAAACGCAGCTGTTCAGCTTTGTCGACAAAGGCGGGCGGGAAGTCGCGCTCCGCCCCGAGATGACGCCGACGGTCTGCCGGCTGGTGGGGGAAAAGGCCAGCACACTCAAGCGGCCCATCAAATGGTTCAGCATCGCCGAGTTTTTCCGCTACGAGCGCATGCAAAAGGGCCGCGGGCGCTGCTTTCACCAGTTCAATGCCGACCTCTTTGGCGAACCCGGCCCTGAGGCGGAAACCGAGCTCATCGCGCTGCTCGTGCAGTGCCTGCGCGCCTTTGGGCTTACTGCGCAGGATTTTCTGGTCCGGTTGAGCGACCGCAACCTGTGGTTTTATTATCTGGAATCCCTGGGGTTCGACGGACCGCAGGCGCAGGCCCTGCTGGGTGCGGTGGACAAATTTGAGAAACTCGGTGATGGGGCTTTCAAAGGTTACGCCGAGCAGTTTGGTCCGCTGGACGCCACGCGCCAGGCCAAGGTGCTCGCGTTTCTGGAAATCAAGTCATTGGCCGTGCTCGAACAGGTGCTGGCCGTCACGGGCAGCGAAAAAACCTCGGCGCGCCTGGCCGACTGGAAGAAACTGCTGGAGAACCTCACCGCGATGGGGCTGGCGGACTTCGTGCAGGTGGATCTCGGGGTCGTGCGCGGGC
>CAIXIZ010000446.1 GCA_903919625.1 uncultured Verrucomicrobiota bacterium | reverse complement strand
TGTCACCCGGCACAAACTCGAATTCTACCGGTGCCTGACCGAAAAATTGCTGACCTATGCCATCGGGCGCGGCATGGAGTATTACGATGTTCCCAGTATCGACAAAATCGTCGATGATTTGGATCGCAATCACGGGGCCTTTTCGTCGCTTTTGATGGGTGTGATCGCTTCCGTGCCCTTTCAGCAGCAACGCACCTTGCCCAATCCCGTTCCGGATGTGAACAAAACTGCGCCGCGTTTGACTCAACTCACCCCCCAGCCATGAAGACCCCCGCCCTCGCCAACCGCCGGCTTGCCGCCGAGCGACACCACAGCTTTAGCCGCCGCAACTTTCTGCGCGGACTCGGCGTGGCCATGGCCCTCCCGGCCCTCGAATCTTTACTGCCCCGCCGCCTCAGCGCCGCCGCGCTCGCCGAAGCCAGCGCCACCGGTGCGGTCACCGCCACGGGCGCCCCCCTGCGGCTCGCCTTTTTTGAGTTCGCCAACGGCACCTATCCCGCCAAGTGGTGGCCCACTGGCGAAAACCGCGATTTTCAGCTGAACGAGGCGATGGAATCCATCACGGGGCTGAAGGACAAAATCCAAATTCTCGGCGGTCTGGCCCTCGAACCCGCCACTGCCGGAGCGGACGGCGCCGGCGACCATGGCCGGGCGGGCGGCTCGTTTCTGACCGGCGTGCGGGTCAAGAAAACCCAGGGCGCTGATTTTCACTCCGGCATTTCCGCGGACCAGATCATCGCCCAGCAGGTGGGCCACGTCACCCCGTTCAAATCGCTCGAGCTCTCCTGCGACTCCCTCCGCACCGCCGGTGACTGTGACAGCGGCTACGCCTGTGTATACCAGCACAACATGGCCTGGAGTTCGCCCACCGCCCCCATCGCCCCCGAGGTCAATCCGCGCCTGCTCTTCGAACGTCTGTTCGGTTCCGGTTCGCCCGCCGAACGCAAAAACAATCTGCTGATGCGCCAGCAGCAGCAGCGCTCCATCCTCGACTTTGTCTCGAGCGAGAGCCGCAGCATCGGGCGCGAGCTCGCCGCTTCGGCCCCGGGCGCGCGCGGCACGGGCGAGCTCTCCACTCGCGACCGGGAAAAGCTCGACCAGTACCTCACCAGCGTCCGCGAAATCGAGCAGCGCATTGAGCGCGCCGAAAAATCCGTCGCCCACCGGCCCGATCCCGGCATCGCCACTCCCGCCGGCATCCCCGCCAGCTTTACCGAATATGTCCGCCTGAACATGGACATGCTCCATCTCGCCTTTCTGACGGACAACACCCGGGTGGCCACCTTTCTGCTCGCCGGCGAGGGCAGCAACCGCGACTTCGCCGAAATCGGCATTCCCGACGGCCACCACTATTGCACCCATCACGGCGGCAAAGCCGACCTGATCGCCAAGACCTGTGTCATCGACAAATGGTACGCCTCGCAGTTCGCCTATTTCCTGGATAAGATGGACAAGACGCAGGACATCGACGGCAACTCGCTCCTCCACAATTCCATGATCCTTTACGGTTGCGGCAACAGTGACGGCAACCGCCACACCCACGTAAATCTCCCCGTCGTCCTGGCCGGCGCAGGTGGCGGGGCGCTCAACCCCGGACGCTACATCCAGCATCAGCCTGCCTCCATCACCAACCTCTACCTGAGCCTGATGGACCGCATGGGCGTCAAAGGCATGGACCGATTTGGCGATTCCACCGGCCGCCTCGCCAATATCTGAGCACCCGCCGTGATTGAGGGTTGGGGCGGAACGAGGTGTTACGCAATGCATTGGCGCCGGAGGTTTTTCCACCACATCCGCCCTGACTGCCGAACCCGCCGCAACAATGTTTCACAGGCCGTTGCCGCGTCATCAACCATACCAATCTTTCCCGCATACCCCATGATTCCATCCACCAAGACCCCCTTCATCTGCCTCGCCGCCGCCCTTGCCTGGTTGTCGGGCGCCAACTTGCTGCTCGCCGCCGACGCCGCACCGCCGTCACCGCCGGTGTCGGCCTCGGTGCCCATACCGGCCGCCAGCGCCCCAACCCCCGCCGCTCCCGGACAACCGAACGCCCAAGGCGCCGCACCTGGCGCACGCCGAGGCGGAGGCCGGGGCGGCGTGATGACCGCAGATGAGCAGGCAGCTGTGGCCAAACTCGCCGACCTGACTGTCTGGAAGACTGGAGCCGGGGATGGCGACTACTCCATCGCCCCACCCTACACGCCGGCCTTGGAGAACACGCCCAGCGACAATGTGCCGAAGGGCAAAGTCGAGACGTTCACGATGAGCCTGGCTGAGAGCAAATTCTACCCCCCGGCCAACCTGCGCGGCACCACGCCCACGCGCGAGGTTGTCGTCTACATCCCGGCCCAATATGTCCCGGGCACGGTCGCGCCCCTCCTCGTCACCCACGATGCGATGGGCGCCCATGACCGGCAACCGGCCCCCTCCCTGCCCGTCATCCTGGACAATCTGATCGCCGACAAACGCCTGCCCGTGATGATCGCGGTCATGCTCATGCACGGTGGTGGCGATGGTCCCGGCAGCGAGCGGGGACTCGAATACGATACCGTCTCGGGCAAATACGCCGAGTTCATTGAGGCCGAGGTGCTGCCCCAGGTGGCCAAAAACTACAACGTGACCATCACTAAGGATCCCGCTGCGCGTGCCACGCTAGGCGGCAGCTCGGGCGGTGCGGTCGCGCTCTCGATGGCGTGGTTCCACCCGGAGCTATATCACCGTGTGCTCGTTTTCTCCGGCACCTTCGTCAACCAGCAGG
>CAIXIZ010000445.1 GCA_903919625.1 uncultured Verrucomicrobiota bacterium | reverse complement strand
TGAACGCCGACGAGCTGGCCGCGCTCCGGGAGGCCCGCGCGGCCGGCGACAAAAATTTCAATGTGACTGACGAACGCCTGCTCCCGCTGGTGCAAGAAGACCCCGAGGCGATTGCCGACCAGCTCCTCACCGCTTTTCTGCCCATCAAAGTCGATTCCGCCTACCGTGCCGCCGTGGTCGATTTCCTCGCCAGCGGCCCGGTGGATGTCATCCCGCAGCGCGGGGGCCGCCGGGGAGGCGGCGCGGCCGGGCCCCGCCGGACCTATACGCTGGCCGGCTACGCGCCGCAGCTCCAACGCCTCCGCAACGCCGCCGTCACCCTCCTGCAATCGCCCGAGTATCAACTGTGCTAGGACTTATCGATTATCTTCCTCTTTATCTTTCTCTTTCGTCAGCGCGGCCTGCCCAAAATGGAATTGGCCGAAAAGGAGAACGGGCAAGAGAACGAGAAAGACTCCAAACCGCTCAGCCCACCCCGCCATGAACACCCCCTTTACCACACTGCCTGTCACCCGCCGGGAATTTTTCCGCTGGGGCAGCCGCGGCCTCGGCCTGCTTGCCTTCAGCCGGTTCGCGCCCTCGTTTCTCGTCAATTCTGCGCTCGCCGCCGCACCTGCGCCTGAAAAGGGCCGCAGCATTCTGGTGCTCGTCCAGCTCGCCGGCGGCAACGACGGGCTCAATACGGTGATCCCGTATGAGGACGCCGACTATTACCGCCTGCGTCCGACCCTCGGCATCGCCAAGGCCGATGTGCTCCCCATCAATGACACGCTCGGCTTTAATCCCGCGATGACCGCAATGGCCGGCCTCCTTAAGGCGGGCAAGCTCGGCGTCATCCAAAATGTCGGTTATCCCAACCCCAATCACAGTCATTTCCGCTCCACCGAAATCTGGGAGACCGCGAGCGAGAGCAACGTGACCCTGCCCACCGGCTGGGTGGGCCGCTATCTCGACAATGCCTGCGCGGGCGTGCCCGCCGGGGCCGGCGATGACCCGGTTGCGGTCCATGCCACCGGCGAAACGCCGCAGTCATTCCTGTCCGCCGATTCGCATCCCACTTTTGGCCTCAGCGCCAGCCCCAATGCCGGCCGGCAGCAGCAGCGCGAAAACCTCACCCTCCTGCGCCAGCTCGCCGCCCACCACGATCACCACGACAATCCCAATTCCACCTTCCTCAAGGCGACCCTGATGGACGCGCTCGTCACCGAGCAGAAAGTCCAAAACATTCTTGGCAATTACCGCGCCACGCCCGCCTATCCTACCAATGCCTTTGCCAGTTCGCTCCGCAATGTCGCGGCCCTGATCGCCGCCGGCCTCTCCACCCGCGTGTATTTTGTTTCGCTGGGCGGTTTCGACAACCATCAGAACCAGTTCAATACGCATAACAACAATTTGCGGACCCTCTCCGACGGTCTCGCCGCCTTCCAGCAGGACTTGGAATCAAAACATCTCGACCCGCAGGTGCTCACGATGACTTTTTCCGAATTTGGCCGCCGCCCGAGTGAGAACCAAAGCCGCGGGACCGACCACGGCACCGCCGCGCCGCTTTTCGTGATGGGCTCAAAATTGCAAGGTTCGCTCTTCGGCACCGCCCCCGTGCTCAGCAACCTCCCCCGAAACGAAGACCTCACCTTCAGCACCGACTTCCGGCAAATCTACGCCACCGTGCTGGACAAATGGCTGCAAAGCCCGGCGGAAAAAATCCTCGGCACGCCCTACCCGCCGCTGGGGT
>CAIXIZ010000444.1 GCA_903919625.1 uncultured Verrucomicrobiota bacterium | reverse complement strand
TCACCGTGGGCGCGGGTGCACGGTGGTCGCAGATCATCCCGTTTCTTGACGAACAGGGCCTTGCGGTCGCCGTGATGCAGTCCAATAACGATTTTTCCGTCGGCGGCTCCCTCTCGGTCGACTGCCATGGCTGGCAGAACGACGCTCCGCCCATCGCCAGCACCGTCGAATCCTTCCGCCTCGTCACCGCCTATGGCACGATTGTCCGCTGCAGCCGCACGGAAAACGCGGAGCTGTTCTCCCTCGCCCTCGGCGGCTACGGCCTGTTCGGCATCATCCTCGACGCCCGGCTGCGGGTGGTGTCCAACGAATTTTACCGGGCCGAGTCCCATCGCGTGGCTCCCGCCGGCTACGCCGCCGAGTACCACCGGCTCACGCATCAGCCGGCCAAGGACATTGGCCTGGCCTATGGCCGCATCAGCATCGCCCCTGATTCATTTTTCAACGAGGCGATCATCGTGCTCCTCAAGCGCCAGCCAGCCGGGGCCGCCGGCCTCAGCCACACTCTGACGCACGAGGCGCCCGGCATGCTCAAACGGGTCGTTTTTCGGGGCAGCGTCGGGAGCGACTACGGGAAAAATCTCCGTTGGAGCCTGGAAAAGCTCGTCGGTGAAACCGGTGGCCGGCTCCTGTCACGCAACGAAATCATGAACGAGCCGTCCGACTGGTATGCCAACCGGGATCCCGCGGCCACGGAGATCCTTCATGAATATTTCATCCCAGCCGCCCGGCTGGGCGAGTTTCTCGAACGGGCCAGGCCCGTTTTTCTCCGCCACCATCCCGATCTGCTCAATGTCACGTTGCGCAACGTTGAGCCGGACAACGATACGCTTCTGCGCTATGCCCGTGAGGAAGTGTTCGGACTGGTGATGCTCTTTCACCAGGGCACCGATGCCGCGGCAGAAACCGCGATGCAGGCCTTTGCCCGCGACCTCATCGACACCGCGCTGGCCTGCGGTGGCACCTACTACCTGCCTTACCGCCCGGATGCCACCTCCCGGCAGTTCAACGCGGCCTACCCGATGGCCGCAGATTTTTTTGCCCGCAAGCGCCGCCTCGATCCGGCCGGGGTGTTTCAGAACGAATTTTACCGCAACTACGGCACACCTTTGGCTGCGGCCACCCCCTGAGCCGAAACCAAGCGCAGGCGCCGGCACCACCCTCGCGCTGCTCCCAATCCGGATCCAGTGTGCAAACTCCCGCCTGAAACGGGAGGGCGATTTGCAGGTTGCGAGGCCATGACGGCTCGCATTGGCTGCAGCCGTCAGTAATCACCCTCACCTTTCAACTTCAACCACCTTCATCCCATGGCCGGCGTCGGCAAATTACTCAAACAAGCCCAGAAAATGCAGCGCGGCATCGAGGCGCTCCAGGCCCAGCTCGAGGCCAAGGAAATCGAGGTCGCCAACGGTGGCGGCGCCGTGCGTGTCAAAATCAGCGGCGGCGGCAAGTTCCTCGCGCTCACGCTCGACCCCGAGTTTCTCAAGGAAGACGCCAAGCTCGTCGCCGACACGGTGCTCG
>CAIXIZ010000443.1 GCA_903919625.1 uncultured Verrucomicrobiota bacterium | reverse complement strand
GCTGGCTTCGGCCTGGCGCAGCAACAGTGAACCGCCGGCGAGGATCGTGAGGACAAAAATACCCGTGAGCAGCGAGCCCATGACAAAGAGCGCCCGTCCGGCGCCGTCTCCGGCCAGGACCGGCATGAATCCGGTGACCTGCCAGCCAGGTAACCAGGCTGCATTGAGGGGCACCCGCACCGTGGGTTCCGCGTTCACCGGAATGCTCCCGCGCGCCCCGACCGTCCGGCCGGTGGCATCAAGCAGCGTAAAACCATCGCCCGGTCCGATCTCCTCCGGCAAGGCAGCGGCAAGCCGTTTGCCAAGCTCGTCCACATCAAGAACCGCACCGCGGGCGTCATCGCCGAGGCTGCGTTGCAGCCAGACCAGCACCGCCAAGGGCTCGGGGCCGCCACCGAACACTGTCCAACCGCTGCGTTCGCTCGCCGACTCCTGTTGGGCCAACGTCCCGCCCTGGGATGCATTCTGGAGGTCTTTGCGCTGCTGCTGAAACTGGTTCGCGTTGTTGTTGGCCAAATAGAGGTTTCCTCCCTCAGGCGGCTGGCTGACATCGGCCAACGGCTCATGTTGCGGCGGTGCGGCCTGGCTTGGTCTGCCCCGTCGTGCGCCCGAGGCTTGCGCCGGCATGCCCGTGACACTGCGAAATTCCGCCAGCAAGGCATGGAACCGTTGCTCAAAGACCGCCGCTTCCGGAGTCCCGGGCTCCGGCACACTCAGGCTGCCATAGGCCGACACCATGAAACCGGCCTTCACCAGGGCGTTTTCCAATCGCCAACGTGCCAAAAATTCGCGCGTCACCGTCGGGGAAGAGGGCAGTTCGCGCATGGCGGCGACCAGATTGTCCCGCACATCGCCTGCGAGCAGGTCCATGTTCTCCACCACGAGCCGGGCACGGGCCACCACGGCGGCACGGTGGGTTTCCCGCGCCGCGGTCGCATCGAGTTCCAACCGCACCCGCTCGCGCCAGAGCAGCAACACCGCGCCGACGCCGACGGCCAGTGTCGGCACCAGCAGCAGCAGCCAGTAGAGGTAGAGACGACGCGGGGATCGGGTCACAGTTGGAATTTCTGGCTGGTTGGCGTGGCCGACTCAATCCTTGGCTGCGGCGTCCCCGCTGGCACCCGGCCCAGGCACGCGCCCGACATCAGCCCGGTGGCTGGCTGGCACGCAGGGGTCAGGAAGGGCCGTAGGGTTGGATGCATCGGATGGCGCAGGTTGCCTGCCCCATTAAAGCACAAACCTCCCGCCGAGTTGTCATCCTGATGTAAAACCTTTGTCAGGAAATTGTCATGGCTGGCCAGCCCAGCCCCGCGTCCCAGGCTTACGGACTCTTGACGATCCCGATCACACCGACGGCGACACGCTTGCCGGCATTGCCGGAAGGCTGGGCCGCAATGTCGTCGCGGTCGGCGTGAATCACCACGCTACGTCCGAGAATCGAGCCGGTGCCGTCGAACGCCAGTTTGCTGTCGACGTAGTCGAGTGTGGCATGTCCGGAGGCGTCGGCCGTGATATTGCCAAGATCGCCCTCATTGCGGTGTTCGCTGGACGGGCCGCCGTGCACCTCATGCATGGGATTAAAGTGGCCGCCGGTGGCCATGCCGTCGGCTGAGGTGGCGTCGCCAAATTCATGGACGTGGAAACCGTGTTCGCCCGGCTTCAGGCCGGTAAGATCGGCGACGACGCGCACTCCGGTTGCAACTTTGGTGAAACGCACCGTGCCGTGGACCTCATTGCCCTGAGTTGGGGAAAGCACCGCCACGGCCGTCGTGACAACAGGCGCAGCCGGGGGCATGGCGGCATCGGCGGCCCGAAGCAGGACGGGAGCACAGGCGGCAATGGTGCCGGCAAGGACCAAGGAGGCTAAACGGTTGGAAAAACTAGATGACATGGGGAGGAGGGCTGAGGGTTGGTGAACATGCCGGACGGAGGGTGCGGCAACATTGGGCCCAGTCTGAAAATAATTTCGGGCAAAAGGCGAGCGTACAAATCGCCCTTCCCCGCCTTGGGCTGGGCGAAACGAACGCCGGCTGCTTCAGATGGGCTCGAGGCGGGGCAGGTCCGGGCTCGCAGACGGCCCGCTCTCCGCCGCCCCGCAGTTGGATTCCGGTTCGGGCAAAAATGCCGCTCGCTATCTGCAGCCCGCCGGCGGATAAAGGCCCACGCCGTCGGGGAAACCAACATTCCGAAGGTGAGTCAACCCAACCGCAGAACCATCACCATGGGCGATCGATCACCTAAATCCGTGCAAAAGCACGCCTCCCAGAAGCAGTCAAAAAACGACGGCGCAAACCAGAAGAAAAATGCGCTGATTCTGTCGCAGCAGGCCACCAAGGCCAAGGCCGCCGCGAACAAGAAAAAGTAAGGCCATTACCAGCATCGCATCCGGCCGGGGTGGTGGGTCCGCCAAAGACGCCACTCCCCGGCTGTTTCACTCCCAGCATTTCCCTTTCACCGCCTCCCCGCAATTTCCCGTCATGGCCAAATCCCAGAATTCCCAGAAACAGACCAAGAAACAGCCGCTGAAAACTCCGGCCCAGAAAAAGGCCGACAAGCGCGCCAAGAAAAATCTTCGCTAGGCACAGCCGATCAACCACGAGCCTGGCTTAAGCTCAGCTTAACCGTACGCGACCCAGATGGATGGGCGGTGGCGCGGTGACCGCGGGTTGCGGCGGTACGACAATGGCCGCCGCAGTTGCCATCAGCCTTTCTTCACATAGCAGGCTTTGAGCGCCATGGCCGTGCCGTCGATTTTGCAGTCAATCTCATGGTCGCCGTCCACCAGGCGGATGTTTTTGGCCCGGGTGCCGCCTTTGAGCACGCCGGAGCCACCCCGCAGTTTTAAATCCTTGATCAGAGTGATGGAGTCGCCGTCCGCGAGCACGTTACCGTGAGCGTCCTTGACGATGCGGGCAACTTCGGGGGCAGCCGCCTTGAGCCATTCGTGACCACACGTCGCGCACTCCCAAACAGACGGATGGCTGAGCACGTCCTCCATGGTGCAGGCGGGACAGGCGGGTTTGATCATATGCTGTAAGAATTATGCAGGCGGCAAAGGGTCAGGCATCTGCTCCGGCCAGCCAAATGGGGGTTAGCTCACCTGCACCTCCAGGGTTTCGCCGGCAAAGGTAATGCGGTCGCCGGTGACGAGCTTTTTATGTTTACGGGTCTCGACCATCCCGTTGAGCAGGACGAGGCCCTCGCTGATCGCCTGTTTCGCCGCTCCGCCGCTTTCGGTGATGCCGCCAAATTTCAGGAACTGGCAAAGTTCGATCGGAATCTCCCTGACGCGGATCACGCGGGGGGTTGCCGAGGGGGCGGTGGTGGCCGGATTGGACTTGGTCATGGAGAGGAGGGTGTAGCGGGCTGGACGGCTTTGGCCGGCTTGGTTGAAACCGTGACACAGATGCCGTGCTCCTCGATGCGGATGCGGCGTTCCCGGTAGAGCGAGCCGATGGCCTGCTTGAACGCCTTCTTGCTTACACCGAACGCGGTGCGGATGGACAGGGGCGAACTGTCATCGTGATACGGCAGGCGCCCGCCGGCGGCGTGCAGCGCCACGAGGATTTGTTCTGTGAGCGGCGCGATGCGGTGAAAGCCCGCCCGGTCGAGCGCAACATCGAGGCGTCCGTCAAACCGCGGCGCGCGGACATAGCCCTCAAGCGGCTGTCCCACCGTGAGCGGATCCGCCAGATCGGTGCGGTAAAGCAGGCCGGTGTGGGCATGTTCCACGATCACATTATAGCCCAGCGGAGTCTCGCTGATGACCAGGAGCTTCACGCGCTGCCCTTCGGCATAGGCTGGCATGGTACGGTCGAGCCAGCGTTTGAGCCGCGCACTGGCGACGATCCGGTCGGATTTCGGATCAAGCGCCACCCGCACCACCAACCAGTCCCCGGGGGTGCGTGGCTCGACCTGCTCGCGCATCGGCAAAAGCAGGTCCTTCTCCAATCCCCAGTCGAGAAACACCCCCACCCGCGGATTCACACTGACGACCCGCAGGAACGCAAATTCCCCGACCACCGCATAGGGCGTCTCGGTGGTCGCCACCAGCCGGTCCTCGGAATCACGGGCGACAAACACGTCGAGGGCATGACCGGGCATCGCACCGGGCGGCACGTATGCCCCCGGCAAAAGGATTTCCCCATGCGCACCGCCATCGAGATAAAATCCCGGCGGCGCAGCGCGGACAACGCGGAGAGAATTGTGCTGGCCAATCAATGCCATGGGCCGGACAGCGTGGCCCGGCCTGGCGGCAATGGGGAGCAAATTCGCGGTCTATTCGGCCGGCCGGAGCGGTGGAACTTTGCTGCCGCTGACTCGATGCGCCGTCACACCTTGACCTTGGGTGCGGCGCATCGCACAAGCATCGCGATGGAATCACCGCCCGATGAACCGACCTTTCTGCGCAACCTGGTCAAAGCCTCCCGCCAGCGACCGACCCAGGTGAAGTGGACGGATCGGGATGGCAGCGCCCGGCACACTGCGCTGACGGCAGCCGAAGCCGTCCGGCTTAATGCCATCGCCCACCGGCTGGGAATTTCACCCGGCGAGTTGATCCGTCGCACCGCGCATCTGCCCGCTCCCAAAACCACCCCCAGCCGTGAAACAACCCCGGTGGTTCATCCCGGAATGGCAGACGCCGCCACGCCGCCGGTATCCACCGCAGCGACCTGAATTCACCTCTCCGGCCAAGGCAATCCACCGCGTGTAAGCTGGAACCGCGTCCCACCCGTTACAGCGTCGCGAGCAGGCGCCGGAGGGTTTCATCCACCAGCTTGGGGTTCGCTTTGCCTTTGGCGGCCTTCATGACCGGACCTTTGAAAGCGTTGATGGCGGAATCCTTGCCAGTTTTGAATTCAGCCAGGGCTTTCGCATTTCCCGCAATGGATTCCCGGCACCATTGTTCCAGCTCACCGGCGTCGGTGGGAACGGCCTTGAGGCCGCGTTTTTCCGCGATGGGATCTGGCAGCTCGCCCGTGGCAAACATCTCGGTAAAAATCTCCTTTGCGGCGTTGTTGAGGATGGTGCCGGCTTCGACCAGGCGCACGAGGGCGGCGATGTGCGCCGGCCTCACCTTGGAATCGGCGAGTTCGAGCCGGGCCGCGCTCAGCTCGCGCAGCAGGTCGTTGACGATCCAGTTGCCCGCCGCCTGGGGTTTGCCGGAGAGTTTCGCCGTCTCCTCGAAAAAATCACTCAACGCACGGTCTGGCACGAGCGCCGAGGTGAGCGTGTAGGGAATCTGGAAATCGGCGAGAAAACGGCGCTGCTTGTCGAAGGGCAGCTCCGGGCATTCGGCGCGAAGCTTTTGCTTCCAGCCCTCGTCCACTTTTACCGGCATGAGGTCGGGATCGGGAAAATAACGGTAGTCGTGCGCCATCTCCTTGGAGCGGAGCGACTGGGATGCCCCGGTCTGGCCGTCGTAGTCGCGGGTCTCCTGCACCAGGGTGCCGCCGGCGGCCACCACGGCGAGCTGGCGGCGGATCTCGTGGGCGATGCCGTCGCGGACGAAGGAGATGGAGTTCAGATTTTTCAGCTCCACCTTGGTGCCGAGTTTCGTTTCCCCGACGGGCCGGATGGAGATGTTGGCATCGCAGCGGAGCTGGCCTTTCTCCATGTCACAGTCGGAAATACCGCCGTAGACGATGGTCTGCCGGAGCGACGTCAGATAGGCGAACGCCTCCTCGGCGGTGTGCATCGCGGGCTCGGACACGATCTCCATGAGCGGAGTGCCCGCCCGGTTCAAATCAATGAGCGAGGCATTTGTGCCATGGTTGAGCTTGCCGACATCTTCCTCGAGATGGATGCGGGTAAGCGGGATGGTTTTATGCCCGCCCATGACGTTCCGCGCGGGGCCCGGCAGCTCGATCTCGACCGCCCCGCCCAGGCAGATCGGCTGGTCGTACTGGGAGATCTGGTAATTTTTCGGCGAATCCGCGTAAAAATAATTTTTCCGGTCCCACTTGCAGACCGGTGCAATGGTGCAGCCCAGCATGAGGCCGGTTTTGATGATGGCGTCGAGCGCCGCCTTGTTCATCACCGGCAGCGTGCCGGGCAGGGCGAGCACCACCGGGTCGGTGAGGGTGTTCGGCGGCGCGCCATAACCGGTGGCGGCCCGGGTGAACATCTTGGAGCGCGTCCGCACCTGGACGTGGACTTCAAGACCGATGACGGCTTCATAATTCATGCGGGTTAGGGGGAGAACGGCTCTGCCATGGCTCAGTGATGCCTGGATGCGTTACAACGGGGGATGCCGCCCGCCCCAGGAGTGGGCCTGTTCATAGGTGTGGGCGATGGACAGCAGTTCCGCCTCCTGGAACGGCTGCCCGATGATTTGCAGGCCGATCGGCAGACCGCTGTTGGAAAATCCGCACGGGACACTGATCGCGGGCAGGCCGGCCAGGTTCACCCCGATGGTGTACACATCGCACAGGTACATCGCCAGCGGGTCGGCCTTGGCGCCGGCCTTGAAGGCGGGCGTCGGCGTAGTCGGGGTGAGCAACGCGTCCACCTCCTGGTAGGCGCGGAGAAAATCCTGCCGGATCAGGGTGCGGACCTTTTGGGCACGCAAATAGTAGGCGTCG
>CAIXIZ010000442.1 GCA_903919625.1 uncultured Verrucomicrobiota bacterium | reverse complement strand
GCCTCGCGGTTGCCCTATGGGGTCATGCCTTTCTCACCGGAGGCCATCACGGTGGTGCACGGTTTTTTCTACCTCATTCATGTGGGCAACACGGGCGCGGCGTGGAGTCTCTTCGCCGGCCAGAGTGTCGCGCTCGCCGGGCTCGCCGCCGCCACGCTCGGCGCCATTGTGTTTTGGCGGAGGCCGCTTGGCCTGCGCCAGAAGCCGGTGCAAATTGCCTTTGGCCTGCTCTGCGGGGGCATCACCGGCAACCTGATCGACCGCCTCGCGCATGGCCGGGTGACCGATTTCATCGATTTGCATTTCGGGCCGAATTTTCCCGCGATGTTCAATCCTTACCCCACCTTTAACATCGCCGATTCCGGCATTTGCGTCGGCACCATCCTATATGTGATTCACTCGCTGCGGACGCCGAACTGAGCGATCCGCGGGCGGACCGGTGCTTGCGACGGAGGGAAACAGGCCACGGTCAGGCTGCGCTCCCTGGCGTTGGCACCTGATGCCGGAGGAGCGCCGGGCTCATTCGACGTTCGCGATCTGTTCCCGCACGCGCTCCAGCTCATTTTTCAGCTCGATGACGGCGCGCGCGATTCCGAGATCGTTCCCTTTGCTGCCGATGGTGTTCACTTCGCGGCCCATCTCCTGCAAAATGAACTCCGCCTTGCGCCCGATCTCGGCTTCGGATTTCAGGAGCGCGGCAAACTGGTCGAGGTGGCTGCGGAGCCGGGTGAGCTCTTCGCTCACGTCGCAGCGGTCGGCAAACAGCGCCACCTCCCGCAGGACGCGTTCGTCGTTGGGATCAAGTTCCAGTCCGGCCTCGTGCAGCCGTTTGAGCAGTTGCTCGCGCTGGAGCGCCGGCACCAGCGGCGCCCGGGCAGCCACAATCTCGAGGTGCCGCCGCAGGTTCTCAATCCGTGCGAGGAAATCCACCAGCAGCGCCTCGCCCTCCGTGGCGCGCATGCCGGCAAACGCCCTTAAGGCCTCCTCCAGCGCGCCTTCCAGCGCGGGCCGGGCTTCGTCGGCGGCAGGCAGTCCGCCGCCTTTGCGTTGGGCGCTGGCGATCTGCCACAGCAGTTCCGGCGTGGGCTGAAACGCCACCCCTTCGCGGGCCGCAAACGCCGCCAGCCGGTCAAGCGCGGCCGCCGCCGCATCCTCGTTCCAGCTTTGGTCGGTTTCACCGGTGTCGCCCGTCAGCTCGATGTCCACATGCACCTTGCCCCGGGCGGCATACTTCCGCACCTGCTCGCCCACCGCCGGCTCCAGCCCTTCCCATTCGCCGGGCAGTGACACCGTGAGGTCGAGGGTTTTGCGGTTTACCGCGCTCACCTGGACGGTGAGCGTCGAGCCGGCGAGCGCCGCCGTCGCGCGGCCGTAGCCGGTCATGCTTTTCATGGCTGCATTGCAACGTCCCACGGAGGGGAACGCCAACCCTTTTTCGTCCGTCCGCGCCGCGGCCCGTCCGCCCAGGACCGGAGCCCAGCCCAAACTCCCGCCAAAATCGGGCTTCCCCTCGCAGCGGGAAAGCGTATGGTGAAGCTGTTTATGCAAAAAACCCTCATCATATTGAAGCCCGACTGCATGGCCAACCGGCACGCGGGCAATGTGCTCGACCGCCTGGAAAAGGTCGGGTTCGACATCGTTGGCTGCAAGATGATCCGCCTTACCCCCGCCCTCCTGCGCGAACATTATGCCCATGTGGCGGACAAACCGTTTTATCCTGACATCGAGAAATTCATGAGCTCACGCCCCGTCATTGTACTGGCCTTGAGCGGCATCAACGCGGTCGCCCGGGTGCGCGACCTGCTCGGCCCGACCGACTCGCGCAAGGCCGCCAAAGGGACCATCCGCGGCGATTTTGGCACCGAGATGATGAAGAATGTGGTCCACGCTTCCGACAGCGAGGCGAACGCCAGGATCGAGCTGGCCCGTTTCTTCCAGCCGGAGGAAATCTTCGCCTGAAGCGGGTGGAGGAGGCAGCCTCTACTGGCCAGATTGCCGGGGCGGTGCGCACCGCCGCTTTGGGGTTGCTTCGGCTCCGGCGGAGGCCGACTTTGGCCCCACCCAACCACCCCTCGCCCCATGAGTTCCAAGCAAATCTCCAATGTGCTCATTGTTGTCTGCCTGATCGGAATGGTGGCGTGGTGGCGGTGGCAGTCAAAACCTCTGCCGCAGAAAAAACCGGCGACACTGCAGGTGCATGCTCTGCAACCACCGCGGATGTCTCCGCCATCGGCCGACGCTTCGGGAGACGATGGATCGGGCATGACGGACGCCACCAAGGTTGATCCAGCGATGCTGCAAGCCCTGGCCCAGGCGATGGCACAACAGCAACAGATGGCGACCGATCGGGCCGTCGTGAACAATCTGCGCCAGTTGGCGAGCGCGGCGGATCAATATTTCACCGAATACGGGCTCAGTTCGGTGGCGTACTCCGACCTGGTGGGCACCAATTCGACGCAAGCGGTGAAGCCCTTTAATCCCGTGGCGGGCGAGACTTACCCCGATGTAATCGTCGCAGGTTCGGCCATTTCTGCTTCCGGGGTGGCCGGTGCGCGCACGATGACCTATCAGTAGGCATGGCCGATTGATTTCACCGCGCGCCATGGGGCAATGCCTTGGAGTTGAACTTCGAAGTTCGGCCAACTGCAACGCCGGGGGACGCGGCCAAATGTCTCAGGTGCTCATCCTGTATGCGAAAGTCCGGTTTTGGCCAGGCCATTGATGGTCCGGTCGCCTGCGTCAGGCTCAGTCGTATTCGCGGCGCAGATTGCTCGGTAATAGTCCCAGCTCCTCACGGTATTTGGCGACGGTGCGGCGGGCGATGCTCAGGCCTTTTTCCTTGAGGCGGCCGACAATCTCCTGGTCGCTGAGCGGATGGCTGCGGTCCTCGGTGGAAACGAGGGTGTGGATGAGCTCCTTGACGCTGGTGTTGGAGACGGCGGCGCCGCCCGTGGCTTGGTAGCCGGGGGTGAAAAAATACTTGAAGGCGAAGACGCCGTGGGG
>CAIXIZ010000441.1 GCA_903919625.1 uncultured Verrucomicrobiota bacterium | reverse complement strand
GCACTGTGGTTCCGTAGTGCGGAAAGACGGACACTGGATGGTGCTTGAAGCCATCGGTACCGTACATTACACACCATTGTTCTCCTGGATCATGCGCGGTCGCGGCGGCCACCTGGCGGTTTACCGGCTGCAGCCGGAGTTCCGCCCGCAGATCCCGGCCATGATCAGCGGTATGGAGCGGTTCCTGGGCCGCCCCTACGATTACCATTACGATCTGGGCGATGATGAAATTTATTGTTCTGAGCTGGTCTATAAGGGCTGGCGGGCCGCGACTCGCAATCCCTTGGGACATTTGGTGCGGCTGGGCGATCTCGACTGGCAGCCCTACCGCGCCATCATTCAAAAATATGATGAATGCGGACCCGATAATCTGCCGCTCGACCAGTGGATGATCACCCCGCGCGACCTTGCCCTGGCGCCGGAACTGGAGTGTGTTTTCAATTTTGGCTATTGAGCGCCCGCCAGACTGATGCCGGTGAAGTTTGACCTCTCGCCCTCAGCGCGGAAAGCGTCACACCAGTCCAGCGGGCCAAACCGACGTCATTGCTCCCGGTTGCGCGGGTGATGTTTGGCGTGATGTTCGACAAGATGCGTCTGCTCGACCGCGGTATAGATTTGCGTCGTGGAAATGTTGGCATGTCCCAGCATCTCCTGAATCGCCCGCAAATCGGCCCCGCCGCCGAGCAGGTGCGTCGCAAATGAGTGACGCAACAAGTGCGGTTTCACGGGCTTGGTGATGCCGGCCTGGCGGGCATGGGTTTTGACCAACACCCACACCATCTGACGTGACAGTGCCGTGCCGCGCCGGCTCAGGAACAGCTGGCTGCCAGTCTTGGACGCCTTGACGAATGCGGGGCGGCCCGACTCGAGCCAGGTGGTCAAAGCGGCCTGCGCCGCGCCGCCGAGGGGTACCATGCGCTCCTTCGCCCCCTTGCCAAAGACACGCACCAGGCCATTCTCCCGGTCCACTTGCTGCAACTTCAGTCCGGCGAGTTCAGAGACCCGCAGTCCGCTGGAATAAAACAGCTCCAAGATCGCCCGGTCGCGCACGGCCTGCGCACCACCGCCCGATGGCGCGGCCAGGATGCGGGCGACTTCGGAAGTCGTCAGCGTGACCGGGAGCTGACGACGGAGCTTGGGTCCGGTGAGCAGCGCGGTGAAATCATCCGCTCGGACGCGTGCGGCCACCAGATGCCGGGCAAACATCCGCAACGCCGAGAGCTTGCGCGCCGCACTGGAGGCGGCGAGCCGGTGGAGCGAGCCGAGCCACGCCGCCGCATGCGCCGGCGTGATGCCGGCCCAGCTGCGGACCCGCCGGGCTGTGACAAATCGCGCACACTGCCGCAGGTCGTTTTCATAGGCCTCGAGCGTTCGCGGCGAGCGGCCGCGTTCCAGGCTGAGGGCATTGCCAAAATCGGTGATGGCATCGTCCAGCGCAGGCGGCAGAGCGGGCCCAGGGTATGGCGCAGGCTTTTTTTTGGATACGGTCACCGCACCAGAAAATCGCAGCTGACCGCGTGCCGCAATCCGTAACCGCCAGGAGGCGGCTGTGGTCGCAGCCTAATACCGGCGACGGCGATTGGCGCCCGGCGGGGGCGGGGCGGCATCGCGCATCCGATAGGTGATGCGGCCCTTCTCGAGATCGTAGGGGCTCATCTCCATCTTCACATTGTCGCCGGCGGCGATTTTGATGAAATTTTTCCGCAATTTTCCGGAAATGTGCGCCAGCACGACGTGCTGGGTGGCATTGTTCAGCTGCACCTTGAACATGGTACCGGGCAGGACAGCGACAACCTTGCCTTCGACTTCAATCACTTTGTCGTCGGACATATCAGGCGGGGCCGGCAGGGCGGAGGTGGGTCATGCGTGGTGAGGTGGTGAAAGCACCTTGTAAGGCGGCAACCGGCCAGGTAAGTCAAGGCTTTCCTCCACCCATGCCTGAGCCGTCCTCACCTGACACTCCCCCGCCCTGCCCTTTTGAGAAGCGTTTCCCCTCCCAACTGGTGCGTGATGATGAATTTTTCATGGCACTCGCCTACAACCAGGCGGTGGACGCGTGGCGCGCGGACGAGGCCCCAATCGGTTGCGTCATCGAACTCGGCGGAGAAATCATTGGCGCCGCCCACAACACGATCGAAGCCGCATGTGATCCGACCGCGCACGCCGAGATGCTCGCGCTCACGCAGGCCGCCGCAAAACTCGGCAACTGGCGGCTCGCCGGAGCGACCGTCTTCGTCACCAAAGAGCCGTGCCCCATGTGCTCCGGCGCGATGCTGATGTCGCGGGTGAAGCGCGTCTGTTTTGCCGTGCCCGATCCCAAGATGGGCTGCCTGGGTGGCGCCACCAATCTGAACGATCTGCCCCGCGTCAACCATCATGTTGAACTGACCGCCGGCGGCGTGCTTGAGCCCGAGTGCCGGGAACTGCTGCAGGAATTTTTCCGCGCCAAACGCCGTGAGGGGGAGTGAGCTCACCAGCCCAACCAGGAAATCATGGTTCGGTTTTCCGCAACTAGAGGGTGCCTTGGGCATGCGGGTTCGGCGATTATTCTCATAGGCGAAATTCAAACCGCAGTTGACTGCCACGCCAGCCTGCTGCATGGTCACATTCCTGTCCGTTTCAACCTCAACCTTCGCTCCCCATGGCCTATACACTTCCTCCGCTTCCCTACGCCCTCAACGCCCTGGAGCCGCACCTTGATGCGCGGACGATGGAAATCCATCACGACAAGCACCATCAGGCTTACATCACCAACGCCAACAACCTGCTCAAGGACACGCCGGCCCTCGCCGACCTTGAGGTAAATGCGCTGATTGCCGACCTCACCAAGGTCCCCGACGCCATCCGGGGCGGTGTGCGCAACAACGCCGGCGGGCACAGCAACCACTCATTCTTCTGGACCATCCTTGGTCCCGGCAAAGGCGGCACCCCCAAGGGCAAGCTCGCCGCTGCCATTGACGCCCAGCTCGGCGGGTTCGCCAAGTTTAAGGAAGACTTCGCCAAGGCCGGCGCCACGCGTTTCGGTTCCGGCTGGGCCTGGCTCATCGTCGGGGCCGACAAAAAGCTCTCCATCGGCTCGACTGCCAACCAGGACAGCCCGCTCATGGGCAAAGCGGTCGCCGGAATCGAAGGCAAACCGGTCATCGGTCTCGATGTCTGGGAACACGCCTATTACCTGAATTACCAGAACCGCCGTCCTGACTATATCGCCGCCTTCTGGAATGTCGTGGACTGGGATGCCGCGGAGAAAAACTATCTCGCCGCGCTCGGGTGAAATTTCACCCCACCGGGCCAATGATCCTCAGCTGATGACACGGACATCGGTTGATGATAGTGGCTTCCCTCGCAGGGGAACTGGGAGTTATCACGCGCCCACGCTATCGTGAGCAGATCCCCACATTTCTTCAGCGACAGTTCCCGCCCCACCCTGTGAGCGCCCGTCCCCCGTCCCGCGCCGCACTCGTTACTGCGTTTGCGGTCATCTATCTCGTCTGGGGATCAACCTATCTCGCCATTCGCGTGGCCGTGGAGAGCATCCCGCCGTTTGTCATGGCCGGAACACGTTTCGTCCTGGCCGGGGCCATGATGCTGGCGTACCTCCGGTTGCGCCGGATGCCCTGGCCAACCGCCCGGCAATGGCGCGACCACGCGATCACGGGCTGCTTTCTCCTCCTCGGCGGCAACGGCCTCGTCGCGTGGGCGGAGCAGACGATCCCGTCTGGCATCACGGCGCTGATCATCGGCGTGACGCCGCTGTTCATGGTGCTGGTCGCCTGGGCCTGGCCCGGAGGCAGACGGCCCGGCGCGATCACCTTTGGCGCCTTGGTCATCGGACTGGCCGGCGTGGCCTGGCTTGTCGCCCCTTGGTCGAATCCACCGTCCGGTGGCGGTCTCTCCCTGGCCGGAGTCGGGGCATTGCTGGCCGCCTGCTCCCTGTGGTCCATTGGCTCGATCCACGCGCGTCATGTGCAGAGCGGCTCCGACCCCATGATGGGTGCGGCGCTGCAGATGCTCACGGGCGGGGCGATGCAACTGGTGGCGGCGTTCGTGCTTGGCGAATTCTCCGGGTTTCATCCGGCCTCCGTGCACCCGGCGGCCTGGGGCGAATTCGGGTATCTCGTTCTCATTGGTTCCCTGGTTGGCTTCTCGACGTTTGTCT
>CAIXIZ010000440.1 GCA_903919625.1 uncultured Verrucomicrobiota bacterium | reverse complement strand
GGCTTACGCCTTCCCTGGTTCGAATCCAGGTCCTACC
The DNA here is from genome assembly GCA_903919625.1 of uncultured Verrucomicrobiota bacterium. Lineage (GTDB taxonomy): Bacteria > Verrucomicrobiota > Verrucomicrobiia > Opitutales > Opitutaceae > CAIYUN01. The sequence continues at coordinate 2,819 of CAIXIZ010000440.1, read as the reverse complement.
ACCATGCGTCCCGCGGCGGAAATCACGACAGGGTGATGGCCATGTGAATTTTTCGCGCCGGGGTTTGCCTTTCGACCGGTCCCCCGCAGCGTCTCTGCGATTCCACTCAACTTGCCCATGACTCCTCTCGCCGACTCCCAGCTCCTCGCCGCCCTCAACTGGCGTTACGCCACCAAAAAATTCGATCCCGCGCGCAAGATTCCCGCCGCGACCTGGACCACGCTCGAACAGGCGCTCGTGCTCGCGCCCTCGTCCTTCGGTCTCCAACCCTGGAAATTTCTCGTCGTGGACAGTCCGGCGGTCCGCCAGAAGCTCGTCGCCGCCTCCTGGGGTCAGACGCAGCCGGCGGAAGCGTCCCATCTCGTCGTGTTTGCCGTCCACAAGGATCTGGGTGCGGCGGACGTCGCCCATTTTGTCCAACGCATCGCCGAGGTGCGGGGCGTGACCGTGGAATCACTCACGCCCTACCATAACATCATGGCGCAAAGCCTGGCCGGGGCGAAGGCAGGGGGCACACTCGATGCCTGGCAATCACGGCAGGTCTACATCGCGCTGGGCCAGTTCATGGCGGCCGCCGCATTGCTGGGCATTGACACCTGCCCGATGGAGGGACTGATCCCGGCCCAGTATGACGAGTTGCTCGGCCTCGTCGGCACTCCCTACTCCACACTCTGTGCCTGCCCCGCCGGTTACCGCTCCAGCGATGACAAGTACGCCACCATGCCCAAGGTGCGTTTCCCGGTCGCCGAAGTGATCCAGCACATCTGAATATGCCTGCCGCCGGTGTCGGCACGGTGTGTCCGCACCCCGCAGCGGCGTCAGTCAGGGCGTGGACGGCCGTAACCGCACCACGCGGGGGGAGGACATCCCGCCTGCAATAAATTTGGGTTCCCACCTGCCCGGAAATCACCATGTCACATCTCTTCGCTCCCTTCACCCTTCGTTCTGTCACGCTCCGCAACCGGATCGGCGTGTCGCCGATGTGCATGTATTCCTCGGCCGACGGCGTGGCCAACGACTGGCATCTGGTCCATCTCGGGGCGCGCGCTGCCGGCGGCGCGGGGCTCGTCATCGCCGAGGCGACCGCCGTCTCGCCGGAAGGCCGCATCACGCCGGCCTGTGCGGGAATATGGGCTGACCAACACATTGAGCCGCTCGCCCGCATCACCCGCTTCGTGAAACAGCAGGGCGCCGTCTCCGGCATCCAGCTCGCCCATGCCGGACGGAAAGGCAGTGCCGCCCGGCCCCAGGACGGTGGTGCGCATCTGGCCGACGACGCCGGCGGGTGGCAGGTGGTGGCTCCGAGCGCGGTGGCCTTTGGCGGCTCGCTGTCGAAAGTGCCCCGGGCGCTTTCCCTCGCAGATATCGCGCGCGTGCAAGCCGATTTTGTCGCGGCGGCGAAACGCGCCCTGATGGCCGGATACGAGTGGCTGGAACTGCACTCGGCCCACGGTTATCTGGGCCATGAGTTTCTTTCCCCGCTTTCCAACCAGCGCACCGACATTTACGGCGGCAGCTTTGACAACCGCATCCGTTTCCTGCTCGAAACCACCCGCGACGTGCGCGCCGTGTGGCCGGAAAAATTTCCGCTGACTGCACGGTTCTCCTGCACCGACTGGGTTGAGGGCGGCTGGACCATCGACGAAAGCGTGGAGCTCGCACGCCGGCTCAAGGCCGAGGGGCTTGATCTGGTAGACTGCAGCTCGGGCGGCGGAGTGGCCAAGGCGAACATCCCCGTCGGGCCGGGTTATCAGGTGCCTTTTGCGGAACGCATCCGGAAAGAGGCGGGCATCGCCACCGCGGCAGTCGGCATGATCACCACCCCGGCACAGGCCGATGAGATTGTGCGCCACGGCCAGGCGGATGTCGTGCTGCTCGCCCGCGAATTCCTGCGCGACCCCAACTGGCCGCTGCACGCCGCAAAGACGTTGGGCGTAATACCCCCACCCATACCCCCGATCCAATACGCGCGGGCGTTTTGATTTCAGGCTGTAGGCCAGGTCGTTGACCTGGCCTGCGGACGCGCGCCTGTGCCAGCTCAACGAGCTGGCCTACAGCCGATCACCCGAACACCTTCGCGCGCTCCGCTGCGGTCAAATTGCGCCATTGGCCCGGAGCGAGCGTCAGCGCCGCGAGGGTCAGCGCGCCGATCCGCGCACGAACGAGCCGCAGGGTCGGATGCCCGATCGCGGCTGTCATCCGACGCACCTGGCGGTTTTTGCCTTCCGTCAGCGCAAGCGTGAGCCAGCAGTCAGGCACGTTTTTCCTAAAACGGATTGACGGCTCGCGAGGCGGGATTGCCGGCGCGGGCTCCAGCCGGCCCACCGTGCATGGCAAGGTCGTGTGCGGGCCGAGACGCACGCCCCGGGCGAGCTTGGCCAATGCGGCCGGAAGGGGAACCCGTTCAACCTGCGCCCAGTACTCGCGGACATGCGCGTGTCGCGGGTCAAGCAGCCGCGTATTCAGGCCATCCTCGTCGCTCAACAGGAGCAGCCCTTCCGAATCGGCGTCGAGCCGGCCGAGTGGATAAATTCCCTTCGGCAGGGCAAAATCCGCCAGCGACCGCCACCGCGAGCCAGGCTCAGGGGTGAACTGCGAAAGCACGCCATAGGGTTTGTTGAAGGCGACAAGCACGGCCTGAGAAGGGCTGAAAATCTGAATGACTGAAAGACTGAAGCGAGCCCACCTCCTGACCTGCCGTCCCATCCTGGCTCGACTTGGATTTGCCGGCGCTATTCGCTTCAGCCATTCAGCCGTCAACCGCCCTTATTTTCCCCATGCGCGCTCTCCAGCTCTCCGCCGTCAACCAGCTCGCCCTC
>CAIXIZ010000439.1 GCA_903919625.1 uncultured Verrucomicrobiota bacterium | reverse complement strand
GCCTCCTCAACTTGGAGCGCCAGCTCGCGCGTCGGTTCCAGGATGAGGACCCGCAAGGGGCCGTGGGTGCCGAGCCGCTGGATGATGGGCAGGGCGAACGCGGCGGTCTTGCCGGTGCCGGTCTGGGCCGAGCCGATCACGTCACCGCCGCGCAAGACGACCGGAATCGCCTGCGCCTGAATGGGCGTGGGGGTGAGGTAGCCCATCTCCTGCACGCCAAAGGCGAGCGCATCGCTCAGGCCCAGCTTGGTGAACTCGGTGTCCATCTTGGGGATGTCCACGGGGGTCGTGGGTTTGATGTCCGCCGTGCGCGGATGGTCAAAAGTCTTGTCAATCACCGGCCGTTCGCGCGGTCCGGGCCGGGCGCCGCCCCGCGAACCCAGCGAGCCGCCGCGGCCGCCACCACCTCCGGAAAAACCTCCGCGGCCGCCGCCATCGCGTGATCCCTCCTGCCTGGGTTGAAAAGCGGCCGGCCGGTCATCATGCGGCTGGCTCCGTCCCCGCCCGCCGCCGTGGGAAGATGAAGAGCCGCCCTCGTGCCGGGCGCGCGGCTCGCGGGGAGGGCGCGGTTCAGCGGCCGAACCGGGGGCGCCGGCCGGACGCGGGCCGGAAGATCGACCGTGGCCGCCGTGCGGTCGGGAGCCGTGCTCCCGTTCGGAACGGGCCTCGGCGCGACGAATCGTGGGATGGGTGGGATCGTGGGAAACGGACGGGCCGCCGGTGGGCGCGGCGGTTTTCGGTTTGGCGGCCGGCGTGATCGACGCGCGCAGCTTGGCCAGTATTTTCTTGAGCATAGACGGTTGTTAAAAATACACGCTTTCGCCTTTTCGCACCCTTGGCAACCACGGATCGCGGCGGGGCTCAGAGACCGGCCTTGATCTTGTCGAGGATGGCGCGGGACCGCGCCTCGTCGCCGAGGACGCCGACACGGATGGTCAGTTGGGTCAGGCCGGGGCCGCCATGACCGAGGCGGACCTCAATTTTGGTGCCGGCGGCATCATGGGTCGTGAAAGTGTCATACGAGGCATCAATTTTCTCCTCGGGCTTGGCGTAGCCGAGCTGCCACAGGGCCTGGGCGGTGGCATGGGCCGACTGGTCAATGCCGGCATCGAGCCAGGTTTCCAAGCTGCCGCGGTGGTAGGCAACGGCGGCCCCGGCGCCCGCGGCGGAAATCGCGGCGACCGCCAGACAGCCCGAAGTCATGAGCGCCATGGCCAGCCCGGCCGCTGCGGCCAGGGCAAGCCAAGGGGAGGATGATTTGGGTTTCATGGCACCGCAGGCTGGCCCGGATCTTAGGCAAACGCAATCCTGCCTTCTCGCTTGGCAATCGGCTGGCGCGCGCCACACTCGCGGTGTTTTGCCCTCCTGCCGCGCATGACCAACGACATTCTCTGGCTCGTCCGCCTCGGCCTTGACCAGCGGCTTTTCACCCGGTCGCAGGCCGTGGCGGTCCGCGCCGCGCTGGGCGACACCGCCACCTTGGGCGACTTTGCCCAGCGGCTCATCGACGACGGGGTCGTGGACGAAGCCAACCTCGCCACCCTCGAAAAGCTCGCCGGTCTGGCCCATACCAAGGGCAAACAGAGCGCGCCCGCGCTCGACCCATTTGATGAGAACGAGACGGCCGCCCCGTTCGCCCCGCCGTCCGCCGCCAGTCCGTTTTCCACGCCCGTTGACGCTTCGGCCGCGCCCCGGCCCACGGCCGCCG
>CAIXIZ010000438.1 GCA_903919625.1 uncultured Verrucomicrobiota bacterium | reverse complement strand
TGGACCTGGCCATCCAGCCAAGGGTGGCGAGCGGGCTGGGCTATACGCACCGCAACGAGCTCGGCCGGGTCGAGCAGTTCATGCATGACTACTACCGGGCGGCGCAGACCATCAGCCGGATCTCAAAAATTGCGGAGAACCGGCTCGCTCTCGCGGCGGGTCCGGCGGCCGGCGAGGGGAAATTTTCCTTTCGCGCCCTGGTGCGTTCGACGCGGTTTCAAAAGACCAAACGGGTGGACGGCTTTCTCCTGCGCGGCAGCGAGCTGGGCGCGGAGACGGACGACGTGTTCCGGACCGATCCGGTGCGCCTGATCCGCGTGTTCCGCCATTGCCAGCAGTTCCAGGCCCAGCCGGACTTTGCGTTGCAGACGCTCATCCACGATTCGCTGCCGCTGATCACGCGCAAAGTCCGGCAGTCGCCGGACGCCTGCACGAGCTTCCGGGCCATCCTGGACGAGGTCGGCGCGGTCTTTCCCATTCTGAACCTCATGCACGAGCTGGGGGTGCTGGGCCGGTTCATCCCGGAGTTCAAGGCGCTGACCTGCCTGGTGCAGCACGAGTTCTACCACCGCTATACGGCCGACATCCATACGCTGAACACCATCCGCGAGCTGGACCTGGTGTTTACCGAGCCGGGACCGCCGCAGCTCAAATACCGCACGGCGTTGCACGAGACCTCACGGCCGGCGTTGCTGTATGTCACCTTGCTGTTACATGACATCGGCAAGGCCCGGGGCATTCAGGGCCATGCCGAGAGCGGGGTGGAGATCGCCCGCCCGCTGCTGGCCCGGCTCAAGGTGGACCCCTCGGAGGCGGAGACGGTGATTTTTCTCATAAAAAATCACCTCATTATGGCACGATTCTGGCAGAAGCGGGACGTCGATGATCCGAAAACCGCCGCAGCCTTTGCGGCGCTCGTGCCCGACGCCGAGCGCCTCCGCTTCCTCTACGTCCACACGTTCTGTGACGCGCGGGGCACTGCCGCCGGCCTGTGGAACGGCTACAAGGACACGCTGCATACCAATCTCTACCGCGCCACCCTCGACCATCTGACCCACGGCGAGACCCTTGCCGCCCGTCATACCCAGCGCCTCCTCATGCTCCAACAGGATCTCATCGCCCAAAAAATCACCGGGGTCGGCCCGGAGGAGATTGACGCGCATTTTCAACTGCTGCCCGAGCGGTACTTCATCCAGACCGAGCCGGCGGAGATTGCGCTGCACCTGCGCATGGTGCACCGCCTGCTCGCCTCCATTGCCACCGCCGACTCCGTGAGTTCGCCGCAGCCGGTGATCGAATGGCACGACGACCTCAACCGGTCGCTGACGGTGGTGCATATCGTCACCTGGGATCGTGCGGGGCTTTTCTACAAGCTGGCGGGCGCCTTCGGGGTGGCGGGCCTGTCGATCCTCGGGGCAAAGGTGGTCTCGCGCAGTGACCATATCGCGATCGACACCTTCCATGTGATCGACCCGGCGCGTGGCGGAGTGGTCCAAAACGCCAAGGCGCAGGAAACCTTTGCGCGCACTGTGGAGGAGGCGCTGATCCGGCACCGCGACCTTTACCCAGATATCGTGGCGCAGGCCAAAAAGTATGCCGCCTCGCGCCTGCTCACCGCGCCGGCGGACGGCGGGCTGCACACGTCCTTCCCGCCGACGGTCGATGTGTATCACGAGCTGTCGATGCAACGCACCATCATTGAAATCCAGGCCCGCGACGAAATCGGCCTGTTGTTCCGGCTGGCGAAGACGATTTCCGACCACCACTTCGACATCACCTTTGCGCGCATCGGGACAGAGCGGGGTGTTGCGATTGACACGTTCTACATCGAGGACGAACACAACGCGCCGGTGACGGATGATTCCCGGCTGCCCGCGCTGCGGGCCGCACTCCAGGCGATCATCACCCCGGAGATGCAGCCGGCATCGGTGGCCGTTTAATGGGGCTAACTTGAATGAAGGGATGTTCACTTGGCCGCGGGCCACCAGACGTAGAGGAAGAAATACACGAGCACCCCGGTCACGCTCACGTAATACCAGATGGGGAAAGTCCATTTGGCCCATGCTTTATGGCGGATATAGTCGCCCTTAAGCGCGAATAAAAACGTGCGGGGAACGAGATACGCGATGAGCGCGGCGAGCGGGATGTGGGTCCAGAGGATCACAAAATAGACCGTACGGATCGCCCCTGTTCCACCAAAGGGAGTGTGGAAGCCGTGCTGCAACGTATGATAGGTAAGATAACCGACCAGAAACAGCCCCGACACCACGGCGGCGGTGAGCATGACGGCACGATGGGCCTCCTTCTTTCCCGCCTTGATCAGGATGAAACCAGCCGTAATCAGCACGGTGGCGAGTCCGTTGAGCGTGGCGTTGATGGGCGGGATGTCGTTAACGGTCATGGGTGGAAGAGCAGACGATCGGCGACGAGGACGCCGAGTTGCAACGGGAGCCAGAGGATGGAGGCGAGGAAGAGCCGGCGCGCCGCCGCGTCGCGGGCGGCCGGCCGCAGGAACCGCACCGCACGGCTGACAAACCAGGCGCCGAGCAACAGCGTCACCATCAGATAATAGACGCTGGTGAGGCCAAGCAGCACCGGCAGCACGCAGACGGCAACCAGGGCGACGGTGTGAAGCAGCGCCCAGCGGGCGACCTGGCCGCCTTCGGTGTCACGCACCGGCAGCATGGGAAAATTCACCCGGCCGTAATCGTGGCGGAAGGTCCACGCGATCGCCATGAAGTGCGGGATTTGCCAGAAAAAGAGCACACCAAACAAAATCCAGCCAAGCGGGCCGGTGCTTTTGGCCGCAGCGGTCCAGCCGATGAGCGGGGGAAAGGCACCGGCCACCGCGCCGAGCTCCACGCTCCACTTCGACCAGCGTTTGGCCGGGGTGTAACAGGCGAGGTACGCGATGATGGTCAGCAGCGCGAAAAACGCCGCGAGGCGCTCCGCCGGCAAGTGAAACATGGCGGCCGGGTCCACGACCACCGGACCGCCGAGCCGGAAGAGCAGTGCGAGCCCGCCGATGCACAGCAGCCAGCCGAGCACAAAGGCGGAGCCGCCGGCGATTTTGCCCGTAGGCAGGGGGCGGTCGGCGGTGCGGTGCATCTGCGCATCGGTGTCGCTCTCCATCCACTGGTTGAGCGCCGCGACACCGCCGGCGCAGGCCGCCGTGCCAAGCAGCAGGGCGAAAAATTCCTTGGCGGACCAGACCGGCCGCGCGGCGAAGTAGCCGACGAGCGTGGTGAGGACCGAGAGCAGGCTGAGCCGTGGTTTTGTGAGCTCGAGATAGTCGGACAGGCGCGCCTTGGCGGCGGGCGCAGCGGAAACGGTGGTGACGTCGTTCATGCGCGGGCAGGGGCGGCGGCGACCAACGGGCCGGTGGCGACGAGGCGGGCCATGACCGGCCGGTGCGTCCACCAGGTCAGGCCGAAGGTGGTCGCGAGGGTGCAGGCGCCGACGACCACATGGGCGGTGGTGATGTCGGCGTCGCGCAACCGCCAGATGATTTCCGCGCCGAGGGTGATTTGCGTGAGGAGCAGCCCGACCAGCGCGGCGGCGACGCGTTTCATCCCTGCGCCCGCCGCCGGATCGCGCCAGATGGCGACGGCAAACCAGGGCAGCGCCACGGCGAGGAGCGTGGCGAGCACGCGGGTGTGGATGAAATTGAGGCTGATTTCAAAATTCCAGGCCGCGGGCAGCAGGCCGCCGTCCGGGGTTGCCAGCGGAAAGGTGGCGATGGCGAGCCCGGCAAAAATGTGACGGAGCACGGCGGCGACAATGAGCTGAACGAGGAGCAGGAGGCAGCAGGCGAGGCCGAGCCGGCGCAGACCGCGGCTGACCGGGGCGGCGGGGGTTTCGGTCCAGGCCCGGGACAGGCTGAGTGCGATGGCCAGCAGGGTGCAGAAGAAAACCTGCGCGAGGCAGGCATGGAGCATGGCGAACAACCGGCCCACGCTGGGAGTGAACAGGTTCAGATGATTTTCATCGAGCAGCACGCGCAGGCCGCCGACCACCGCCTGCGCAAGCCAGAGGCCGACGGAAAAATACGTGAGCCGGCGCAACCAGGCCCGCGCGTCGGTGCGCCAGACCCAGCAGGAGAGGGCGACAGCGAGCAGGCCGACGAAGCCAGCGCTCAGCCGGTGGGCATGTTCGGCGAACTGGGCCGGGTCGTCGATCCAGCCGGGCGGATTGAGGGAGCCGTTGGAGAAGGGCCACGTTTTGAAAATCATGCCCGCGCCGATGCTGGTCGTGCGGGCGCCCAGGAGCACGGGCAGTACCGGCACGCACACGGCCGCCAGCAGGGCGAAGCGGGCGAGCGCGGGCTGGTGACCGGCGGTGCGGTGATGGGCAAGGAAGCTCATTAGCGGCGGTGCGGAAGAAGTGGAGCGGACAGACTACCATGCGCAATGGCTTTGACAATTTTTTCCTTGGGGAGAAACCGTAGGGGCATGAAGGCTCTGTTTATCCGTCTGCCGGTCGCGCTGTGCGCCGGCCTGCTGCTCGCCGGTCTGCCGGCCTGCCGGCGCCCCGCACCCCCTGTGACGGCGGCGCCGGAGGAAAAACATTACCCGCTGACGGGTGTGATCGTGAGGGTGGACGCCGCCCGCAGGATCCTGCTGGTGCAGCATGACGAGGTCGTGGGGTTTATGCAGCCAATGACCATGGAGTTTCACGTCTCCGCCGCCGAAGTGGCCGCGGCGAAGGAAGGGGAACGCATCCGCGCGGTGCTATACCCGGAGGACCCCAACGGCGCGCGGCTGGAGAAAATCTGGCCGGTGGATCCGGTGGCGGATACGGCGGTGGCCGCGGCGATGAACGCGCTGCGGCAGGACACCTCGGCGCGGGGCAGCCACGCCTATCGCGAGGTGGGTGAGTCGATGCCGGACTTTGCCCTGTACGACCAGGACGGCCAGGTGGTGTCGGCGGTGCGGTTTCATGGGCGGCAGATCATGCTGAACTTCATCTACACCCGCTGTCCCATCGCGACGATGTGCCCGGCGGCGACCCTGAAGATGATGGCGGTACAGGCCCAGGCGAAGTCGGCGGGCGTGACCAACCTCCAGCTGATCTCGATCACGCTCGACCCGGAGTACGACACGCCCGCGGTGCTCAAGTCCTATGCGGCGGCGCGGAGCATCGACCTGGCGAATTTTGCGTTTCTGACCGGACCGGAGAAGGCGATCCGGGATTTGTTCATGCAGTTTGGCATCGACGCGCAGTTCAAGGACGGGGTGCTGGTGCACAACCTGGCGACGCTGCTCATCGACCCGGACGGCAAAATTATCTGGCGCGAAGACGGCAGCCAGTGGGCGCCGGAGACGTTCGTCGCGAGGATGAAAAAATAATGAGCGCATTGCCGGAGGACGGGACCGGGAACCGGCGGGGCGGCGACCCCCCGCCCACCGGGATCAGCGCCGGACAGCGGCGGCAGGTGCTGTGGATCACGGTTGGGGCGGTGGCGCTCTATGCGCTGCTGCGGGCGCTGCCGACGGGCACCAATTTGCACCAGGTGGATTTTAGTGTGACGGGCAAGGGCGCGCTGGAGCTGTGCGACCCGGCCAGCCCGCAGTTCATCCCGGTCGTCGCGGTGCGTTCGCCGGTGACGATGACGGTGGTGCCGCAGGAGGGGGCCGGGGCGAATCATTTTCTCGCGCGGCTCTCCACCAGCACCGGTCTGCCCATCGGACCGGTGGATTTGCTGGTGGTGCACGAGCGCAAGCTGCACCTGCTGATCGTGGATGACACGCTGGGCGACTATCAGCACATCCACCCGGAGCCGACCCGCCACGCGGGGGAGTGGAGTTTTGCATTCGCGCCGACGCGCAGCACGGGGTACCGCGTGTTTGCCGACTTCACTCCGGTCGCCACCGGCCGCAGCCTGTATGCGAGCGCCGATCTCGCAGTGGAGAAAACGGTGACAGCCGGCCCGGCGAATTCGGCCGCCGCTGTGGCGCCCTGGGACCAGCCCAGGGCGCCCCGCCAGGCGTGGGAAAACGAGCGTGATGGCTATCGCTTTGGATTCACGCCGTCGGTGCTGCCGATGCGGGCGGGCCAGGCGGAAGACCTGACGCTCACCATCACGCGCGGGGACGGCGGCAAAGTGGCGCTGGAGCCGGTGATG
>CAIXIZ010000437.1 GCA_903919625.1 uncultured Verrucomicrobiota bacterium | reverse complement strand
TACGCCTCACGCGGCCTGCGCGGCGGCTAGGGCTTGCAAGGCCGTGAGCAGCCCAGTCGCGTCGATCACCGGCGCCACCGCTGAGGCCAGCACTTCCTACCCCCAAGGTGGAGCCTGAGCGCACGACCGCGCTGCCCGAGTCCGGCAACGTCCGTGTGATCGACCACGGCAAAGCCGAGCACAATTCCAAGGAGGTCGCCGCTGTGGTGGCCTTCCTTTCCAGTTTGCCCACCGGCTGAGGCCGCTGAGCGTGCCGAGGTCTGTCTGACTCGCGCACGAGTTCGCTACCAGGGTTACGTTCAATCGTCCGGCGCAAGCCGGTGTGTAGCGGCAATCGGGTATCTGCCAGCGTGGCGCGGCACGCTGATAGTGAGGGGACTTTCGCTCTCACACCCGGCAACAAACCAACCGCGCAATTTTTCCCATGCCCAAATCAAAACCTAACCGCGCGCCCACCATTCCTTCGGCAGTGCGGGAAGTTTTTGCGACGGATCCTGCGGCCAGAGCCACGGGTAGTCCTTGTCGGCGACCCATGGGATGGAATCAATCGGGAGGCGCAGTCCCATCGGCGAGTCGCCGGGGAGCAGCCAGAGCGTCTCGTCGTCGCGCAGGAACCAGGAGCCGGACATCCAGCCGGGCCGGCCGGCGACCGTGGCGCGTTGGAGGGGCAGGGCGTAACCGGCGACCTCACCGAGGCCGGCCTGGAAGATTTGCGCGAGGCGGGCGCGTTCCTCCTTGCTCTTGAGCTGGGATTTTTCCGGGGTGACGTTCGACGGCAGGCGGCGTTCCTTCCAGGTATAATAAAAGGCGTCCTCGTAGCCGGGCAGCAGATGTGCGGGGTTCACGCCGATGACCTGCGCGAGCCGGGTGGCGAGTTCCTTTGCCTCCCGCGGACCGTGGCCGTAGTTCTTCGCCTCATCGGCGATGAGCGAGTCATCCTTCCAGACGGGAACCCCGTCCTTGCGCCAGTAGGCCGCCAGCGCCCAGCGCGGGAGCGGCTCGCCCGGATACCATTTGCCCTGGCCGTAATGGAGCAGCGCGCCGGGGGCGAATTTGTGCCGGAGGCGGCGGATGAGCTCGCCGGAGAGGGCGCGTTTTTTGGGCGAGACGGCCGTGAAGTTCCACTCCGGGCCGTCGGGATCGTCGAGCGAGATGAAGGTGGGCTCGCCTCCCATCGTCAGGCGCACATCGTGTTTCCGGAGGTCCGCGTCGATCGCATGGCCGAGCGACCCGATTTTCCGCCATTGTTCGTCCGAGTAGGGCAGGGTGACGCGCGGCGACTCATACACGCGGGTCACGGCCATCGCGAAATCAAATTTCGTCTCACACTCGTCCACGCCGCCCGAGATGGGCGCGGCACTGGACGGTTCGGGTGAGCAGGCCAGCGGGATGTGTCCCTCGCCGGCGAACAGGCCGGAGGTCGGGTCGAGGCCCACCCAGCCCGCGCCGGGCAGGTAGACTTCGCACCACGCATGCAGATCAGTGAAATCCTTTTCCGCCCCACTGGGGCCGTCGAGGGCCTTTTGGTCGGCCTTGAGCTGGATGAGATAGCCGGAGACAAAGCGGGCGGCGAGCCCCACATGGCGGAGCGTCTGGACCATCAGCCAGGCGGAGTCGCGGCACGAGCCGCTGCCGAGCGTGAGCGTCTGCTCGGGCGTCTGCACCCCCGGCTCCAGGCGGATGACATATTTGACGAAGGCGTTGATGCGGCTGTTCAGCGCGACCAGGAAATCGATCGAACGCACCGGCGTGAGGTCGAGCGAGGCGACGAAGGCGGCGAAACGCGGCTTGCGGGGACGCTTGCGGAGATAGGGCGAAAGCTCCGCCGCCAGCCCGCGATCATAGGTGAAGGGAAATCTTTCCGCGTAGGGCTCGAGAAAAAAATCGAAAGGATTGTACACCGCCAGCTCGGCGATCAGGTCCACCGTGACGGCGAACTCCCGGACCAGTTCCGGATAGACCACGCGGGCGAGGTGGTTGCTGAACGCATCCTGCTGCCAGTTGACGAAATTGCCGTCTTCGGGCGTGAGCGTGAGCGAATAGCTGAGGATGCGCGTGCGGCAATGGGGCGCGGGCCGCAGCCGGATCACCTGCGGCCCGAGCCGGACGGGGCGGTCATAACGGTAGGCGGTTCGGTGATGGAGCGCAACGTGGATGGCCATGAATGGGGCTTATCAGCAGGAGGCAGACCAGTTGCCGGATGAGAACGGCCGGAAGGGGGTTGGGCGGGTGCTTCGGTTCACGCGTGGGCAGTCTGAGTCTGGCTCTGGGACTGGCTT
>CAIXIZ010000436.1 GCA_903919625.1 uncultured Verrucomicrobiota bacterium | reverse complement strand
GCAGCGGCACGGGCACGAGCACCGCGTCCCGGACCAGCTCCATGACATGCGTCGCCTCCCGCGCCAGCGTTTCAATGTCGGCGAGCACATGCAGACCCCGATGGTATTTGAGCTCATGCACCAACGACCTCGCGGGCCCTTTGAGCAGCACCACCGTCCTGCCCTCGCGGTACGCAGGTTCCAACGTCAGGCAATGCTCGCACCGCTGCGCCCCCGCCAGCTCGCCATAAAACGGATGCCCACAGGTGGCACAATGTGGCGGCGTCACGCGCACCATGAGGGCCGTGCATTTTGGACAGACATGCCGCAACGGCCCGCCCTCAACCAGTTCGCCGCACTCCACACATCCCGGTGGAAAAACCACGTCGGCCAACCCTCGCCCAAGGTGCTGCAGGATCCCGTCCATGGTCACTCCGCGGTGGACGATCTTGGCGGGGTGTCCCCACCCCGCATCTTTTTGCTTTTCCTCCCCGCCGGGCCATACCCCACTTTCACCAGGCAAAGCCCCTGTGGCGGCGCGGTTTTGATCCGATGGGTGCGACGCCGCTCGTGCAGGATGGACGAGATCTCTTCAACCGTGAGCTTCCCCTGCCCCACACTCACCAATGCGCCCACCAGGCTCCGCACCATCTTGTACAAAAACCCGTCCGCCTCCGCCACAATGCGGATGTGCGGCCCGCGCACCGACAAGTCGAGTCGGCGGAGCGTCCGCACGTTATCCGTACGCGGTTCGCCTTTGATCGCACAGAACGACTGAAAATCATGCCGGCCGACCAGCCGCGCCGCCGCGGCCCGCATCATCGCCACATCCAGAGTGTGCGGCATCGCCCAGCAGAACGCGAATTCAAACGGATCCGCCCCATGACTGCCATGGCGGATTTCGTAATGGTACACCTTCCCGGTCGCGGAAAATCGCGCGTGAAAACCAGCCGGCACCCGCCGGGCGGTCTGCACCTGGATGGTCGGGGGCAGACCGACCCGAAAGGCTGCCAGCAATTTCTCCGCGCCATGGGGCCAGTCCGCCTCGAAGTGAAAGACCTGTCCACGCGCGTGCACCCCCGAGTCGGTCCGCCCGCTGCCATGGATGCGCACCTCCCGTCCGAACATTTTTGCCAGCCGCCGCTCGATGACATCCTGCACCCCACTGCCGCCGAGCTGGCTCTGCCAGCCCGTGAACGCCGTACCGTCATAGGCCACGATGCATTTCCAGCGGTCAGGTTTGGTTTCAAGGTCGGACATTTTTGGCCGGGTTGGACGCCTGTCACACTTTGCTTGTCCTTGCCTGGTTGCAAGCCCAGCCCAGAATCGGTGCCTCCGTTTCGCCGGACTCGGGCATGTTGGGAACACGATCCGCTGCCAATCGAAAATTCACCCGGCCCGACCGGTTCAAAATGAATCACCTCCGGGTCCGCCAGCCGGATCTTGCCGCAAGTTATGCGCCAGGACAGGCAATTTATGCAGAGTTTAAGGTGGGCTTAAATGCTAGGCTGAACATGACGCCAACAAGAACGGTGTTTGATTCCGGGCGATTGCGCGTTAACTGACTGCCTGTGATGCAACCTCCCACAACGTGAAAAACCGGCGGATCCTTTTCATTCTCGGTGGCGTGCTGGTTGGCGGCGCCCTTTTTTACGCCACCCGGTCGCGGGAGACCGGTCTGGTGCTCACCGGCATCGTGACGACGGACAATGTCATTGTAAGTTCCGAGATCCCGGGCCGGATCACCCGGCTGACAGTCAACCAGGGCGCGGCTGTGAAGCGGGGCGATGTGCTCGCCGCCATCGCGCAGGAGGAATGGCAGGCGGACATGACGTTTTATGAAAATTCCGCCCTGGGCTCCGCCGCCTTGGTCGCCCAGGCAGAAGCCGAGCTCGGCTACCAGGAGGAGCTGACCACCAGCCAAATCCGCCAGGCCGAGGCCAGCTTGGCCTCCACCCGGTCGCAGGCAGCCCAGGCCGAAGCAGAGTTGGAAAACGCCGTCCTGACCTTCAATCGCGAGGAGATTTTGCACCGGCAGGGCGCCGATTCCGTTCAGGTCTATGATCAGGCCCGCACAGCCCAGACCAGCGCCCAGGCCCGGATGGACTCGCTGCAAAAACTGGTCATGGCCGCGCAGGCCACCGTGGATCTGGCGAAGGCCAACGCCGGACTGGTTGCCATGCGTCGCGCCGCACTCGAGGCGGAACGCCGCCAGCTGGCCGCCGTCACCGCCCAAAAGGACAAGGCGAAGGTTCGCCTTGGCTACACCGAAATCCGTGCGCCGATCGACGGCATCGTGGATGTGCGGGCCGCCCTGCAGGGCGAGGTGGTCAGTCCCGGCCAGGCGATCCTGACCCTCATTGACCCGGACAACCTGTGGATCCGGGCCGACGTCGAGGAAACCTACATCGACCGGCTGCATCTCGGCGACAAGCTGAAAGTGCGCCTGCCCTCGGGCGTTGAGCGCGAGGGCGTCATTTTTTTTCGCGGGATCGATGCCGACTTCGCCTCGCAACGCGATGTGAGCCGCACCAAGCGCGACATCAAAACGTTCGAAGTTCGGCTGCGCTGCGACAACCGCGATCGCGGCCTGGCGGCCGGCATGACAGCCTATGTTGTGCTGCCGTTCGCCAACTGACACCGCCCATGGATGCCGTCGAAGTTGAAAATCTGACCAAAAGCTTTGGGTCGTTCTGCGCCGTGGACCATCTCAATTTCTTCGTGGCACGCGGGGAGGTTTTTGGCCTGCTCGGTCCGAATGGGGCCGGCAAATCCACGCTGCTGCGCATGCTCACCACCCTGGTGCCGCCCACCTCCGGCACCGCCCGCGTCAATGGCTTCGACATCGTGCACGCGGCAAACGAGGTGCGGAAATCCATCGGGGTCATCCCGCAGGCCATGACCTCCGATCTCGACCTGAGCGCGCAGGAAAACATGGCGATTTACGCCAAACTTTACGGCCTCCCGCGGGAAAAATACCGGCGGGTCATCAAGGAGCTCCTCGCCGCCCTCGACCTCACCGCGTGGGCGGACAAACCCTTAAAGACCTTTTCCGGCGGCATGCGCCGCCGCCTGGAAATCGCCCGCGGACTCGTGCATGAGCCAAAGCTCTTTTTTCTCGACGAGCCCACCACCGGCCTCGATCCCAACTCCCGCACGGCGGTGTGGGAGATGCTGACCCGGCTGAAATCCGAACGCGATCTGACCATCATCATCACCACCCATTACATGGATGAGGCGGACCGGTTGTGCGACCGGGTGGCCATTGTGGACCATGGCAGGCTCGCCGCGCTCGACTCAC
The DNA here is from genome assembly GCA_903919625.1 of uncultured Verrucomicrobiota bacterium. Classification (GTDB taxonomy): domain Bacteria; phylum Verrucomicrobiota; class Verrucomicrobiia; order Opitutales; family Opitutaceae; genus CAIYUN01. Next base: position 1,154 of record CAIXIZ010000436.1, on the reverse strand, counting down.
CGCTGAAGCTCAAGGCGTCCATCCCGGGGCAAAACATCCTGGAGGCCAGCTTCTCGGCCGTCCCCCCGCAGTGGCTCGAAACCTTGCGCGCCCTGCCGGACGTGGCCGAGGTCAAGGCGGCGGACAACGTCTTCCGGCTCTCTTCGCACAACGGGCCGCGGACGACCATGGGACTGATCGCCGCCGCCCAACAGGCCGGCATCTCCGTTGCCTCGCTCTCGGTCCAGAGCACGACGCTCGATGACGTATTTGTGCATTACACCGGGTATCAGATGCGCGAACCCGCGCAAAATCCGGCACCACCCGGTTCTCCGGAACGGCGGACCGGCCCCTGAGAACAAGCCATGATCCGCATCTGGGCCATCATTGAACGGGATTTGCGCCGCTTCCGCCGGACGCCGGTCCTCATCGTCATGTCCACCCTGATGCCGTTGCTGCAACTCATCGTGTTGGGCAATGCCTTTGGCGGGCAGGTCAAACATCTGAAATTTGGGGTGGTCGACCAGGATCACGGGGTGCCGGCGGTCAGGGTGCATGAGATGCTGCTGGCGGTCGCGGCCAACGCGCAAACCTTCGACCCGGTCGCCTATGTCGGCCTGAATGACGCCATGCAGGACTTGCGGTCCGGCAAGATTGGCGCGGTGCTGAACATTCCGCCGAATTTCTCCCGCGCTGTGCTGGCGGGGAACAGTCCGCGGCTTGCCCTGGTCGCGGATAACACCGACCAGTTTTCCGCCTCCGCACTCGGGGCTTCGTTACAGCAGCTGGTCGGTGCCTACAACCAGCCGTCCGTCGCATCACGGGCTGCCCCCGTTGTGACGCTCTCCGTCGTTGAGGTCTATCCCTATGTGCCCTATATCCAGTATCTGCTGCCCGGCACCATTGTGCTGGCCATCTTTGTCTCGGCGATGATCGGCGGCGGCATCATTTTCATCGATGACAAGTCAAAAGGCCTGCATGAGGGCTATCTGGTGACTCCGATCAGCAAGTTCGAGCTGATCCTTGGTTTCAATCTCGCCGGAGTGGCGAAAGCGATGCTGGCGGGCGTGGTGATGGTCACCATCGGCTCGCTGATCGCCGGGATTCCCGATCCCCTCAATCTCGTGCGGCTGGCCCGGCTGCTGCTGATGGTGTTGGCCACCGCCCTCGCCCTG
>CAIXIZ010000435.1 GCA_903919625.1 uncultured Verrucomicrobiota bacterium | reverse complement strand
TGCCCCACCTGTGGCGGGCTGGGCTACAAGGGCCGCGTCGGCATCCATGAGCTGATGACCAACAGCGAGGAGCTGACCGAAGGCATCAACAAGGAGCTGGAGGTCGCCGAATTGAAACGCATCGCGATGAAAAACGGCATGAAGACCCTGCACCAGGACTCGATGCTCAAGGTGAAAATGGGCCTCACCACCATCGAGGAAGCCCTCACCAACGTCCCGCCGGATCTGATCCTGTGAGCGCCTAGTTCAGGGCTGCTCCAGCTTCGCCAGTTCGCCCGCGCCCCGTTCCCAGGCGGCGGTGGCCGCCGCGAGCTGATCAACTATCACACTGAGCTCGCGGTTGAGATGCTGGGCCTTGCCCGGCTGCGTGTAGGTCTCCGGGGCTTCCAATGCGGCCGCAAGCTCGGCCTGTTTGGCCTCGAGTTCGGAGACCGACTGCTCCAGCTTGCCGACCTCGGCGCGGAGTTTGCGCTGCTCGGCGGGGCTGGGCTTGTTGGCTTTCCGCTCCGCCGGTTTCTGCGCCCTGGCCTCCGGCACCTGCACCGGCCGGGCATCTGTGAACCCGGCCGTGAGTGCCGCCCGTTCATTGGTCGCCTTGGATTTTTCCAGGTAATAGTCGTAGTTGCCCGCGTAGGGCGTGAGCCGGCCGCTGTGGACGTGCAGCACTGTCTGCGCGAGCGCGCGGATAAAATACACATCGTGGCTGATGAAGATGAAGGTGCCTTCGTAACTTTTCAACGCGCCAACCAGCGCGTCGATCGACGCAATGTCGAGATGCGTCGTCGGCTCGTCCATCAGTAGAAGGTTGGGCGGTTTCACCAGCAGGCGGGCGAGCGCCAGGCGAGATTTCTCCCCGCCGGACAGCACGGAGACCTTCTTAAAGACATCGTCCTTGCGGAACAGGAACGCCCCCAAGATCGCCCGGGCCTGCTGCTCGGTGAGCTGGTTCTCGTTCGTGCGCAGCTCCATGACGTTCTCAAACACCGTCGCGTCGGCATGCAGGTTGTCGAGGCGGTTCTGGGCGAAGTAGCCGGTGACGACATTGCTGCCCAGTTCGCAGCTCCCGCCACGGATCGGCACCACCCCGCCCAGGATTTTCAGGAGGGTGGACTTGCCGGCGCCATTCGGCCCGACGAGCACCATGCGTTGCCCGCGCTCGGCCTCAAAGTTGAGGTCGCGATAGACCACATGGTCGCCGTACGCCTGCTCGACATGTTCCAGCGTCACGACGCGCAGTCCGGATCGCGGCGGCTGGGGAAACCTGAAGTTGATGCGCTTGAGCTCCTCCGTCGGCTCCTCGACGGCAATGTCCCTGATGCGCTCGATCTGCTTTTCCTTGGATTTGGCGCGCGAGGCCATCGAGGCCTTGGCCCCGAAGCGGTCCACAAATTTTTGCAGATGGGCGATTTCGCGCTGCTGGTTCTTGAACCGCGACGCCTGCTGCTCCTTGCGGGCCTCGCGCTCGGCGAGGTAGTCGTCGTAGTTGCCCGTATACCGGTTGAGGGTGCCGCTGCGCAATTCCAGGATGCCGTTGCACAGGGCATTCAGAAATGCCCGGTCGTGGGAAATGACAACGAGGCCGCCCGGGTAGCGCGTGAGGTAGTCCTGAAACCACAGCAAGGCCTCCAGGTCGAGATGGTTGGTGGGTTCGTCCAGCAGCAGCAGCGCCGGCTCGGCCACGAGCAACCGGGCCAGATGCGCCCGCATCACCCAGCCGCCGGAAAAGGTCTTGGCCGGCTTGTCCGCATCCCCTTCCCGGAAGCCCAGGCCCGCGAGAATTTTTTTGGCGCGGGGCTCCAGCGTCCAGTCAATGTCGTAGTCGTCGTCAGTTTCCGGCAGGAGTTTTTTGCCGCTGGTGGCGATGTGCAGGATCGTCTCCTCCCCGGCGGGCGCGCTTTCCTGCGGCAGGAAGCCGAAATCCGCGCCGCGTTCCCACTCGATCGTGCCGTCGTCGGGCGCCTCCTCCC
>CAIXIZ010000434.1 GCA_903919625.1 uncultured Verrucomicrobiota bacterium | reverse complement strand
GACGACAGTGAGTTCATGTTGTGGGATGGAGAGCGTGAGATTTTTGAGATTGTTCTCCCTGGCGCCAATGATCCTGAGTTCGGTGGGCGGGCGGCCGGGGCCGCCTCGGTCCGGGGCGGGGGAGGGCAGCGCTTCCGGATTGGACGGCAATGCCGGGCTTTCGGCCCGTGACCCTTCCGCCAGCGCGTGCCGCAGATAGGCCGAGGTTTGCGTCTCGGCGGCTGCGACTTGCTCGGGCGTGCCCTCGGCGACAATGCGGCCGCCGTTGGCACCGGCATCCGGACCGATTTCGATCACCCAGTCGGCGGACTTCAGGACATCGAGGTGATGTTCGATGACGACCACACTGTGGCCGTGATCGACCAGCGCATTGAGCACCCCGAGCAGACGTTTCACCTCATGGCGGTGCAGGCCGGTGGTCGGTTCATCCAGGAGAAGGAGGGCTGCTCCGGCCGGTGGGGATTCCGGCCGGCGGGTCTTCACCGGGCCGGCAGCAGTCCCGAACGCCCCAAGATACCGGACCAGCTTGAGGCGCTGGGATTCGCCGCCGCTCAGGGTGTTGAGCGGCTGTCCGAGGGTGAGGTAACCGAGGCCGACGGACGCGAGTGACGCGAGGCGCCGGTGGATGTCCGGCAGCCCGGCAAACAGCGGCAACGCCTCGGTGACTGACGTTTGCAGCAGATCGGCGACGGATCGGCCCTGCCACTGGATGGCGAGGACTTCGGGTTTGAACCGGCGGGATTCACAGACCGGACACGGGACAAAAATATCGGAGAGGAACTGCATTTCGACGCGCTCGTAGCCGAGCCCGAGGCAGTGGTCGCACCGGCCGTCGCCGCTGTTGAACGAAAAACTGGAGGGGCCAAAACCCGCCGCCTGCGCGGCCGGGGTGGCGGCATAGAGCTCGCGGATGAGCTCCCAGGCCTCGGTATAAACGGCGGGATTGGAGCGCGGCGTGCGGGAGAGCGGCGATTGATCGACGAGCACGATTTCACCGCAGGCCTCGTCGGACCGGAGCGACCCGATGACCGCCGGATCCTCGGTGAGCTGCAGACGCTGCGTGAGCAGTCCCTGATAAATGACATTGTCGAGCAGGGTGGACTTGCCCGAACCGGAAACGCCACTCAGGCAGACGAAGCGGTGCAACGGAATGCGGAAGGACAGGTTTTGGAAATTATGCTTGGTGGCGTTCTGAAAGTGGAGCGACGGATGACGGGCGGTCACCGCCCGCCGGGCCGCCGGAGCCGGAATCGTGGCCCGGCCGGAAAAATAGCGCCCGGTGATGCTCGCCGATGAGTCGAGCATCTCCCGCACCGTGCCTTGAAAGACGATATGACCCCCGCGGCTGCCGGGTTCCGGCCCCACCTCAATGACGTGATCGGCGGCCCGGATCATGGCCTCGTCATGTTCCACCACGACCACGGTATTCCCCGAGCCGGTCAGCTGGCGGATGATGGCAATCAGGCGGTGAAGATCGCGCGGGTGCAGGCCGACGCTGGGCTCGTCGAGGACAAACAGCGTATCCACGAGCGAGGTTCCGAGGCAGGAAGTAAGATTGACGCGCTGAATTTCCCCGCCCGACAAGGTGCGGGACGGGCGGTCGAGGGTAAGATAGGCAAGCCCGACCTGGGCAAGGTAGCGCAGCCGGGTGAGGATGGATTCGAGAGCGAGCGCAGGGGGCTGGTTGCCGGGGTGGGCCTCGGGGTCATCGCGGGTGGAGGCCGACAGCAATGGAATGAGGGCGGAAACGGGAAGCTGGTCCGATGGCACTGCCACAGCTCCCGGTTGGGCCTCGCGACCCGCAGGTGTTTCCGGTTCTGCGGGAGGATTATCGCCACGTTTCTTCGCTTTGCTCAGCAGGGAAACGAGCAGGCGGTGCAATTCGGCAAGCAGTTCACTATCCTCAACCGTGGTGTCGAGCCACCCCTGAAACGGTTTCAGAATTGCCGGACTCGTCTGGGCGGGTGCGGCAAGCAGTACGAAGCGGGACCGGCGGCGCCCCAGCTTTTTTTTCAGGTGCATGAGTAAAATATCGGCAGAAAGACCGGAGAGATGTGTCTGGACAAAGACGATGTCG
>CAIXIZ010000433.1 GCA_903919625.1 uncultured Verrucomicrobiota bacterium | reverse complement strand
GGTGTGCAACGGCTGCCAGATGATGAGCAATCTGCACTCAATCATTCCCGGCTCCGGCCACTGGCCGCGCTTTGTGCAAAACCGCAGCGAGCGCTTCGAGGCCCGCTTTGCCTCCCTCAAAATCGAGCCGGGCCCCAGTGTCCTGTTCGCCGGCATGGCAGGCAGTATCATCCCCATCGCGGTGGCGCACGGGGAAGGCTACGCTGAATTTTCAGATGCCGCTGCGATGCAGCGGTGCAACGAATCCGGCCTGGTGGTCGCGCGCTTTGTGGACAACCACCATCGCACGACCGAGCAATATCCGCTCAATCCCAACGGCTCGCCGCAGGGCATGACGGCGCTGACGACAACGACGGGCCGGGTGACGATCATGATGCCCCATCCCGAGCGCGTCTTCCGCACCGCCTGCCTGAGCTGGCATCCGGCCGACTGGCCGGAGGACTCGCCCTGGATGAAGCTGTTCTACAATGCGCGGGAGTGGGTGGGATGAATCATATTCTTTGCGGTGATTGTCATAGGTTTGCTGGTCATGGCCGAGCGCGCGATGCGTTGGTGGTATCTGCAGAATTTTTGATTTTGGGATTCGGATTGCCGAATGGTTCAGACCTCCGGCTCCTGGTTTCCTGGCTTCCCCCTTGAACAAATTCTGCCCTCTGTCCTCCGGCGTCCTTCCTTCATGTCCCTCGTGCTCTTCACCACAACCGCCGCTTTTACACCACCGGCAGATTAGAGCGGTTTAAATTGAACTGTAGCCGTTCCGTTGGGTGAACTGGTCAAACTCCGACTTCACTGACGGAGGGCCTTTTGAGAAAGTGTAACCTAATAGGTTACACTTTCCCGGTGCGAAATGCAGGAAGGCGTACGGTCTCAAAAGCCGGCTATATTTTTGTTGAAACCGCTCTAAAATCTCCGGATCCACCGGGCTCACGGCGTGAGCGCAGGGAGCGGCGAAGGCACGTTTTTGCCGGGGACCACAGTCAGATTGTTGGAGGTCACATATATGACCATGGCCAGCATGATGAAACACGCGGCGAACCAGAAAAACGGACTGTGGTGCATCCGTTTCCAATAGGGGCCGTGCGGCGGGTGTTCAGCGGCGTGGGCACCGCCGTGTTGCTGGAACTTGGGATCATTCATGAGCAGGAAGGCCGACACCGCTGGGTGCCCTATTTCACCACCGGCAGATGGACCTGCCCGGAACCGTTGATGACGCCGAAGCCCTGGAGCAGCCAGAGAATGACCACAATCACGACCACGGCGTTGAGGATCGCCTTGATCGTGTTCTGCATTGGGATGAGGTTGATCAGCCACAGCACCACGCCGATGACGATCAAGGTAATGACCACGCTGATGAGAGACATGCCATGACCACGCTGATGAGAGACATGCCATGACCATAGCGGGAGGGACCGCCGTCCGATATGGGGTCTAACCCGGCAGCAGCCTGGCGCCGAAATCTCGTAGTAGCTGCCAGCAGACAAATTGACCCAACCCTGGCACGGAAAGTGGGGCGAACTGGCATATTTGGCGGGACATTAATGACCGGATACGAGGGAAAACACCCCATCGCCAGCTGGCGTGCGGTGTGCAAGGGTGTGCCATCATGGATTTCGCCAAACTTACCCAGATGTCGCGTCAGGCCGTCACGGATGCGCAAAATGTTGCACGCCGCCTCAACCACCACGAGGTGGACACGTGGCATTTGCTGTCCGCGCTCGTCACCCAGGAGAACGGCATTGTGCCGGGTCTGCTCGACAAGCTGGCCATCACACCGAGCGCCGTGCAGCTCGCGGTGGAACGGGAGCTGGAGCGGCTGCCGAAGGTCACCGGGAGCGTCGACACGTCGAAGGTGTACGTGACGCAGTCCGTCAACGAGGTGTTGACGAAGGCGGAGGAGGAGGCCAAGTCGCTCAAGGACGACTTTGTCTCGGTTGAGCATCTGCTGCTCGGGCTGCTGGAGGTGGGCAAGCCCGACGCCCTGAAGAAATTTTTCAAGAGCTTCGGCCTCGACCGCGCCAAAGTGCTCAAGGTGCTGAAGGAGATGCGCGGCTCGCAGCGTGTCACCACCGACAATCCGGAGGCGACCTACGCCGCCCTAGAGAAATACGGCACCGATCTGGTCGCGCAGGCACGCAAGGGGAAAATGGATCCGGTGATCGGCCGCGATGAGGAAATCCGCCGCACCATCCGCATCCTGTCGCGCAAAACCAAAAACAATCCCGTGCTCATCGGCGAGCCCGGCGTCGGCAAGACCGCGATTGTGGAAGGACTGGCGCAACGCATTCTGCGCGGGGATGTGCCGGAGGGGCTCAAGGACCGGACGATCTTCTCCCTCGACATGGGCGCGCTCGTGGCCGGGGCAAAATACCGGGGCGAATTTGAGGAACGCCTGAAAGCTGTCCTGGCCGAAATCAAGCAGGCGGAGGGACGCATCATTTTGTTTATCGACGAGCTGCACGTCATCGTCGGCGCCGGCAAGACCGAGGGCGCGATGGACGCGGGCAATCTGCTCAAGCCGATGCTCGCCCGCGGCGAGCTGCATTGCATCGGGGCGACCACGCTGGAAGAATATCGCAAGCACATCGAGAAGGACGCCGCGCTGGAGCGCCGCTTCCAGCCCGTGGTCGTGG
>CAIXIZ010000432.1 GCA_903919625.1 uncultured Verrucomicrobiota bacterium | reverse complement strand
TTGCCGCAGATTCCCGCTTCTCCCGAAGCGGGCTACAAGAAAAACGCCGCCCGGCTCGGGAGAGCCGGAACGGATCGTGCGTCACCCTGTTGGGCATGACTCCGCAAAACCAAACTCAACCCATCATGCCCTGGCCCGACTTTGTGTTCCCGTGGCGGAGGGGTGCGAAAATTGATCCAGACACTTCCTTGCTGGCTGTGGTCAAAGGCTGAATCAAACTGCGCCATGCTGCTCGATTTCACCACCCTTGCCCCACGCGACGCCTATCCCTGGCTGATCGGCACCATCACGCCGCGGCCCATCGCGTGGGTCTCGACCATCTCGGCCGACGGCAAGACCAATCTCGCGCCGTTCTCGTTTTTCAACGGCGTCTGCGCCCGCCCGCCAACACTGATGTTCTCGCCGGTCAACCGCTCCGACGGGACGAAAAAGGACACGGTGCGCAACATCGAGGCGGTGCCGGAATTCGTCGTCAACCTGGTGCCGTTTGCGCTCGCGGAGCAAATGAGCGAATCCTCGGCATCGCTGCCCTATGGGGAAAGCGAGTTTGCGCAGTTTGACATCGCCTCCACGCCCAGCACGCGGGTGCGCCCGCCGCGCGTGGCCGCCGCGCCGGTGGCGTTTGAGTGCGTGCTCGACCGCATCGTGCCGATCGGCGACGGGCCGCTGGCGGCCAATGTCGTCTTTGGCCGCATCCTGCTCGCGCATGTAAGCAATGCGGTGCTCGGGCCCGACGGCCGGCCCGACCCCGCAAAGCTTGACCTCATCGGCCGCCTCGGCGGCGACGCCTATGCCCGGACGCGCGAGGTTTTTACGATTGAACGGCCGGACTGACCCTGATCGCGGCCGGGGGTGGCGTTAGGCCGCCGGCGGCTTGGGCAGCAGGCGGACCACAATTATGAGCAGCAATCCGACGACCGCCACGAGTGTGCCCCAAAAGATCAAGCCGCTGCCCCGGCTAAAAAACACGGTGGTCCAGTTGCCCGGCCCAAGCTCCTCCGCCCTCCCCAGAAGCGCGGGCCTTTTTTCCGCGGTGAACAACTGGCTGGCAACCAGGCTCAGATCGTAACGCGGGGCGGCGGCCTCTGCCTGGCCATAATAGAGGGCAGGTGCGCCCGCGGGCACCGCCTTGAACAACAGTCGCACGACCGGCGACCACGACTTGGCATCCGACAGCAGCAGCGGCGGATTGTCGCCATTGTCAGTCTCCAGCCAGAGCGAGTCGGTCCGGGGTGAGGATTCCAACACCAGCGTGAGCGATGCACCGGGCCGGCCAGGGGCATGGGTCCAGTCGGCTGCGGCCAGGGTAATCTCGGAGCTGGTTCCGCGCTCGTCGGAAACATTTTCATAGAGGCGAAAATGGCGTTGGAACAGGGCGGTGGAGGACGTCAAGGCAAGCCGCGAGAGCGGCAGGCCAGCGCGAGGGAGCTTGAGCTGCCAGCGGCTGAGGCGCGGCCGATTCGGATCATCGACCGCCGCAGGCGAGAGCGGGATGGGCCGGGCAAGCGTAGTGTGCTCGAGCAGGTAAGGCACCTGACGGCCGGCGAGCAGCAGCCGGAGATCGGCAAAATCGCGCCGGGCATTCGCCAGGACATCGAGGTCAAGTTCGAGCTGCTGCACCCCGGGCGCGGTGAGCACGACCGATTTGCGCCAGGACCACCCCTGGGGATCGAAGGGCGCCCCCTCAAGGACGAGGTTGGTCAACACCTCCGGCGACTGAAAACCGGGGTTGGCCGCAGGCTCGGCGAGCAGGACCGACGCGACCGGCAAGCTGCCATATGCGGCGGCCTGCACAGGCAGATCATACCGCGGGGCAACGGCCGACGGCGCCCCGAGCAGAAGCGAATGGACGCCAGCCGAGGTGACATTGAACACCAGCAGCACCGGGTGGCGTTCGCCGCGCACCGCCGTGAGCGCAAGGGGCGGGCTGTCGCCATTGTCCAGATGGACGATCAGCTCGCGCCCCGGAACGGCGAGGTCGAGCGGCATGACCAGCTGTTCGGCGGGGGCAAGGCCACCCAAGGCCACGCGATAAATTGTCCCGCGCGCCAGTTCGCGCTCAACCACCGTGTCATCCCGCAGCTCCCGTACCGCCACCGTGACGCGGCGGGTGAAAAGCGGGTCATCGGTGGCAAAACCCAACGACGTGAGCGGCAGATGCGACGCGCCGAGATCAAGGGTGAGCACGGTTTCACCTGGCAATTCGTCACGGGCGGTGATCCGCACCGGCACCGTCTCGGCCGGGGCCGGCTGGGTCTCACCCACCAGGAGGGTCGCCCCGGTGAACGGCACCGGGGGCGTGCGCCGGTCGTCGACCGTCAGGCGCACCCACTCCGCCGGACGGCGGGGCAGGCTGAGTGTGAGCTGCTCGGCGCCGTTCTGCCGGAACAGCGGGACCGCATCGGCCACACGTTCCCAAACACGGCCATCGGCCGAAAACTCGATCTGGACCGGCTTGATGAAGCCGCGGTTCGGCGTGGCGAGGGTGACCGCGTCGAGCGGAAGCGACGTACCGGTCTCGAGTGTAATGACCGTGGTGGTATCGGCCAGCTCGGCGTGAAACTGGCGCGGTTGGGCGGACGCCGGCGAGACCGCGGCCGGTGTCACCAAGGCATAGGGCACTTCCCGGCCGGCGGCGTCGAGCACCCGCAGATCGGCCAGGTCGGGGCGGGCGGCATCGAGCGTGGAGGCCGGCAGGGCGAGCTTGATCAGGCCCTGGCTTTCCACCCGGAAAGGCTGGCGCACCGCCCAGGCACTGGCATCGAGGGCGTAGGCGGGAGGATGCGGCAGCAAGCCCGCGACCAGGGCGAACCAGGCCCAGCGCCGGAGGCGAAGCTCAGGCCACAGGCGGCAAAACGGGAGGACGGGTGGCGTCATGGGAGGAGGGAAGAAAACGTTGGTAAACGAATGACGCGAAAATCGCGATGACGGCAACGGCGACCAGCGCACCAATGCGATAGAGGCTGTCCAGGCTTGCGAGGTCGTGCAGGAACAGCTTGAGCAAGGTGACACTGAGCAGGGCGAGCGCCGCCAGGCGGACAGCCCGGTTGCGCCGCCAGATGCCGAGGATCAGCAGTCCCAGGGCAAAGAGGGCCCACGCGATGGTATAAGTCATGTCGCGCGCCAGATTGCCCGAGAACTCAAATGTAAGCGTGCCGGAGGCGGGACTGAAGTAGTCAGCAATTTCGAGGTTGAGCAGGAGGAAGGCGACTACTGCGCCAAGGGCGTTGAGCAAGGGCGGGGCAGCCGAACCCAAAACCCGATCACGTGGCGGCGCGAGCAGGCGGGCACCGCCCAGCAACGCTGCAGCTGTCAGGCCATAGGCGTAGAGATACCAGTTAAGGATCGGCGTTTCTCCCCGATGATGATAACCAAGCACGGCCGGATTGAGCGCGAGCCGCACAAAGGCGGCGAGCAGCAGTCCAATCCCGGCCAGACGCAGGCCAGGATGAGGCAGGCGGTGAAACAGCCACAACAAGGCCACCCCCTCCAGGGCCCAGCCCAGCGTGATCCATTGCCGGTCAAACTGGATCGGAAAAATCAACGTGATGAAAAACAGCGCGACCCCGCCAAACCACGCCAACCGGCCCAGCCTTTGCGGATGGCCGGCCGGCAAAGACCGCATGGCCCCGATCAGCCCGGCGAGCGCCGGCAACGTGAAGGCGGCCGGCACCAGGCCCATGAAATTGTTCGGCCAGGTGACGGTGATCAGCCGGTGGAACAGCGCAAAATGCAGCGGGCCGCTGAGCGCCGCCGCAATCCAAGGGCCGCGGAGGTCGGCAAAAGCCCGGCGAAACCCAAACGGGAAGACCGCGAACACCGCGTAAAAGACGAGATACCAACCCAGGGCCACCAGCCCATGGGCCGGCTGGAACAGACGTTCGTGCCAAGTGTATTCGAGCGCCAGCACCCCGGCCAGTGCCGCCGCCGGCAGCCAGGCCAGCCGGAAGACACGCGTAAGACCCAGCGCAAGTCCGACGAGCAGCAGCGCCAGCCCAAAGACCGGCGAAGGATCCACCAGCGGCAGCCGCGCCACCACCATCACCAGCAGGGCAAAGGGCAGCAGGACAGAGAGGCACGGGATGATGGCCCGGACCTCACCCGGCAACGGCTGACCGCCGGTTCCGCCGGGCTGCAGACGGTCGCCCAGTTGCCGGACCACCCACAGGCCGGCAAAAAAGAACAGGGCCGCAAATCCACCGACCACGCCAAGCAGCGCCGGCAACTCCGAGGCTTCGGCCGGGATGCGAAACACCCACTGACCGGCCATGATCAAGGTGAACACCAGCATGGCGATCAGTCCGACCAGCGAGGCGGTGGCCAGCGCCAGACCGATGGCCAGCAAATCGAGGAGCAACACCCCTGCCCAGAGGAACAGCGGCACTGCCGGCAGGCGCGAAACGGTCAGGAGAACCAACAGCAGCATCAAAGCCGGCCAGAGCTGAGTCCAATTCGCCGATGCAGCGGAGGGATGGCGGCGGGCGAGCCCGAGGGCACCGACCGTATGCAACGCGGCAAACGCAAGGTAGAGTGCCAAAGCCCACGGCAGGTTGGCCATGGTCACGCTGCCGCCGGTCCAGCACGCCAGCAACAAAAACACCACCGCCCCGGACAGGGCATGCAGCTTCATCGCCGGAACCTCGAGCCAGGCCAGGCCAAACACGGCGGCGTCGGCCAGCAGCACAAAGGCAAAGAGCAGACCGGGCCGGGCAGCCAGCACAGGATAAGTCAGGAAATATCCGGCAAAGGCGAAAGCCACAAAGGGCAGCCCATTGGCCGTCGCCAGCAGGGGCAGGTTCGTTTGCCGCCGCCGCCGCGCGACGATGAGGGCAAGCAGGAATAGCCCGATGAAGCCAAGGATGACAATAATGGCCGTGGAAAATTTTTCCGGCGCAAAAAACCGTTCGGTCCAGCCAATCTCCATCACCACCGTCCCGGCGGCACCCAATGGCACCAGGAAATGCCAGCGCCGGTGCAGCGCCACGGCGATCAGCCCTGCGTCCAGGAGCGCGAGGTAGCCAAACAGCCCGCCGGGGTTGTCCACTCCGGTCGAAAGCAGCACCGGCGTCAGGAATCCACCCAGCATGCCGAGCACAGCAACGACCCGGGCCTCCAGCCGGACGGCCAGCAGGAACGCCACCCCGGTGATCAGCACCATCAGCGCAAAAGTCGGCAAGGTTCCGAACGACTTGAAGTGGTAGACCGCATGGCAGGCAAATGCGACCGCGTAGAGGATAACCACTCCCGTGGCGCACAGCGTCTGGCCAGTGACCGCGAATCGACGGGCCAGCTTCACTCCACTTGCCATGAGCCCGGCCCCGATCAGAAAGCCAGCCGCCACCCTGACTTCGGGGGGAATCCAATTGTGCTCAAACGAGTATTTGAGAAAAAACGCCACTCCCAGGAAAAGCGCCAGACCGCCAAGCCAGGCGAACAGTCTCACCCCCATGAACAGCTCCCAGTTGACCGATGCCAGATTGCCGGCTGATCGCGCCATTACGGGCGGAGCGGCCGGCCCGGCAGACGGAAGCGGGGGAGGCTCTGATCCAGTCCCGGTGACAACCGGGTCCAAAACGGTCCGCGGCAACGCCTCCGTTGCGGTTTTCGGCACGGTGAATGACGGGAAAAACTGCGGCACGAGTTTGGGTGGAGCCGGAGCTGCAGGCACCGGCTCCGGCAAGGCTGCAGCCAACACCGGCCGCATTGGTTCATCGGTTCTGGCGACGCCTGGCGGGGGAGAAATCGCCAAGGGGGCAACGGCGCCCGGCGGCGCGGACCTGAACTTCGCCACTTCACGTTTCAAACTCTCAAATTGGGAATACAGGAAGGTTTGGTCGCGTCGGATGCTCCGTATTTCCGAAATCATCCAGAAGCAAAGCACCGCCAGGCCCAGACACAGAAACACGACCAGAAAAGGAATAAATATATCATCCATGGGGTATGCTTTGGGCCGGCTGCCACGCCAGAGTGTCCCGGCCGGGGACGTGAAAGCAAGCCTGGGGTGAAACGGTTGGGACGCCATCCCGGCTGGCGGTCAGTCCGTGCTTGCGAGGTGCCAGGGGTTGCGATTTCGTCGGCCCTACCCTTCAAAGTCATGAAACCATTCCGCGCGCTTCCGTCGCTCCTGTTCACCAGCTTCATCGCGTTCGCCGGCTGCCAGCAGTACAGCAAATACATCGACACCACGCCCAGTCCGGTCGGCGATCATACGATCACCGGCACCGTGGTCATCCCCCCCGGCATCAACCTGCCGCCCGATGCCATCGTTACGGTCTGGCTGGTCGACCGGTCGCAAAATGACCTGCGCTTCGCCGGGCAGACCATCCGGCAGCCTCCCGCCGGAAAACCGATCCCATTCCAAATTGATTACAAGGCGGAGGAAATCCGTCCACCCCACAATGTCCGGCTGGACGCCCTGATCGAATACAGCGGCCGGCTGCGCCTGATGAGCAGCAGCATCGGCCGCGTGAACAATGTGACACCGGAAAACGCCGACACCCCCTTTACCCTCAAACTGGCCGAACTGAGCGGCACCGCCGCCCCCGCGGCCAGCGGCCCCCTGTCGAGCTACACGGTCAAGGAGGGCGACACCGCCATGACCATCGCCCGAAATGGCAACATTACGATGTCTGCGCTGGTGGCGGCCAATCCCGGGCTGGACTGGACCACGCTGAAAACCGGTCAGAAAATCAACCTGCCGGCTGCGCCCTGAGATGCCCCTGACCATCTGGTGCAACGCCCAGTTTACGGATTCGGCCACCCGACTGCTCACCGCCGGGGTCGCGCCGCACCGGCTAATTTTTTCAGCCCAGAGCTCCGTCTCCAATCTGGTCGCGGGCGGGCCTGACCCCGCTCTGGCCGAAGCTGACATCGCGTTAGGCCAGCCTGACCCGGCGGCCTGTCTGGCCAATGCCCGGCTGCGCTGGGTTGAGGTGACGAGCGCAGGCTATACGCGGTACGACACACCGGAATTTCAGGAGACGTGGCGGGCCCGCGGCGCGATGTTCACCTGCATGTCGGCGGTGTTTGCCGACCCGTGCGCCCAACATGTGCTGGCGCTCATGCTGGCGCTCGGCCGGCAGCTCCACGCCTCGCATCGCGACCAGCTCGGCACCCATGGCTGGGAGCACCTGCGCCGCCGCGCGGACTCACGGTTGCTGACCGGCCAGACCGTGCTGTTGCTCGGCTATGGCGCCATCGGCCGCAGGCTGACGGCGCTGTTCGCGCCCTTCGACCTGAAACTTTACGCGCTCCGGCGGCGGGCGCAAAGCGTGACCGGCGTCCACCTGGTGGCGGAGGAGCAGCTTACCGCGGTGCTGCCGCTGGCCGACCACATCATCAACATTCTGCCCGACAACGCCGCCACCCAGCGCTACGTCAACGCCCGCCGGCTCGCCTGCATGAAGCCCGGCGCGCGGTTTTACAATGTCGGCCGGGGCACCACGGTGGACGAAACCGCGGTCATCGAGGCATTGCGCTCCGGCCGGCTCGACGCCGCCTGCCTGGATGTGTTTGAGACTGAACCGCTCCCGCCCAGCAGCCCGTTGTGGACGACCCCGAACTGCTACCTCACTCCGCACACCGCCGGCGGCCGCCATGACCAAGATGAGGCCATCGTGCGTCATTTCCTGGGCAATCTCGCGGCGTTCACCGGCACCCAAAGCCTGACGGACCGGGTGGGTTAGATGGCCCGATGCGGCCTCCCTGGCCAAAACATACTGGCCAAAGACTTCCCAAAGGAGTTGCAGAAATGGAACCGGCGGGTAGGTTGGGCGTCCAACACCCTATGAAAACCTGCCGCGCCGCCTTCATTCCTCTCCTCTCGTCCCTGTTGCTGACCGGTTGCGTGGACAGCGGTCCGAACACCCAGCGTGGTGCGGTCGCCGGCGGCGCCTTGGGCGCGCTCGGCGGCGCCATCATTGGCAACAACAGCGGCCACCGCAATGCCGGCCAGGGCGCATTAATTGGCGGGCTATTGGGCGCGATCGCCGGCGGCACCTTGGGCAACAGCGCAGACCACGAGCATGGCACTGTCTATCGCTCGAGGGAAGAGGCGACCACCACCTACATCGTGCAACAGCCTCCGCCACTGCCTCCGCCACCGCAGGTGGTGGTCGTGGCCCCGCCCCCGCCCCCGGCACCCAATCTGGTCTGGGTGGAAGGACACTACGCCATGACCCCCCGCCGCGAATATGTCTGGATCCCCCCGCATTATGAAAACCTACCGCCCCGCGTCAGCCAGTATATGGCCCCGCATTGGGAGCGCACGGACCGCGGGTCTGTCTGGGTCGAAGGCTACTGGAACTGAGGAGTGCGGCTGCCCGCTTTGACTCCGCCCCTGATCTGGCAGATCAGGCGCCGGGCGCGACCGGCTGCATTTCCTGAGCCTTGCAAACGGGGTGACGCACGGTCCGTCCCGGCTCTCCCGAGCCGGGCGACGTTCTCCGCGCAGCCCGCTTCAGGAGAAGCGGGAATCTGCGACAAAGGTTGTCGGGTGATTTTGCGAACCTCAGGAATTATCGCCTTGAACCCGGGTGCGATCCGTTCAACGGTGGGCACCACACCTTCCTCCCCGCATGATGATCAGACGTCCCCCCCTTGCCTTGATCCTGGTTATGCTGTCTTCGCTGGTGGTGGGCTGCTCAGGCAATCATGCATCGGCGCCGGATCAGGCGCCGACCGAAAAAGAGAAACAATTGCGGATGAGCCTCAACGAGCAGCTCACCAAGTTTGCGTTGCTGCAGGGCAAATATGACGACGAGACGTTGCAACACAGCCGCCTCGACACCAAGCTGGCCGAGGCCAATGCGGAACTGGCGAAACTCCACGCCACGGCGCCGGATCGGGAGCAGGCCTACAATACGCTCAAAGCGGAGGTGTCCAGACAAAGTGACCGCATCCGCGAGCTGCAAAAACAGGTGAGGACTCAAAACGAAACCATCGATCAGCTCACCGGGGAGATTGACCGGGGGAAAGCTGACGCCCACCCGGAATCAGCCCTGAGATTACGGCTAGCGAAAAAGCGGTTCACCCCGGGAAGACTCGTCAGCCGGGATCCCAAGGAATACGATCCCATGACCCAACGGGAGCTGTTCGACCGCCTGGATCCCAAGTACGAAATCATCCTGGAGGACGTCGAAACGGGCGAAGCGCAGCCGCCGGTCAAGGTGACGGAAAAATCCTACCGAACCCTGACGGAAGGAACCCTTTATTCGCAAAGCGAAATCGACAAGCTGGCGCAGTGAACCGGCCCGACGGCAGCGGGATCAGGGAAACGTGATGCGCCGGTGTGCCGGAACCGGATTTTGCCGGTAGAAGAGCGCGGTGTGGCCCACCGCGCCCACGCAGGCACAGTGGCCTTCCGCAGCCAGACGCGCGACCAGGCCGGCCCGTTGATCGCGGGCCACGCCCAGGAAGCGCAGCTTCACGAGCTCATGGGTGTCGAGCAGGCCATGCAGCTCGTGCAGAAATTCCGGCGTGAGTCCGGCCTTGCCGAGCTTGAGGGACGGATCGCGGGTCTGGCCGAGGCCGCGCAAAAATGTTTTCTGTGCGCCGGTGAGTGAGGATTCGTCCATGACGGCCATGCTGTCCGGGAAAGGCGGCGCCGCCAAGGTTAGATTTCCCCCTCCGGCCTTGCCACCGGGCTCAGTCGAAATAATTCAGCGGCAAGCCACGCCATTCGCCGGCGGGAAGTTCCTCGAGCGGGAGCGGTCCGAAGTGCGTCCGGTGCAGCGTGAGCACGGTCAGGCCGCAGGCAGCAAACATCCGGCGCGCCTGGTGGTACTTGCCCTCGGTCAGCGTCAGCTCGGCCTCGCGGTCGGAAATAATTTTAAGTCCCGCGGGCGCGCATGGCCCAATTTCGCCGTCGAGCTGCAGCGTCCCGCTGGCAAAACGCGCGACCAGGTCGGACGCCAGGTCGCGGTCGAGCGTGGCGCGGTAGACTTTCGGAACCTTGTGCCTGGGCGAGGTCAGCCGGTGGACGAGCCTGGACTGGTCGGTCAGCAGCAGCAGGCCGCTGGTATCCTTGTCGAGCCAGCCGACACTGGTGACTGGCGGATGGCGGGCGGCCCAGCGCGGCGGCAGCAGGTCATAGACGCGCGGTCCTTCCCGCCCATCGTGCGAGCACACGACCCCCGTGGGCTTGTGCATCATGAGCAGCAGGCCGTCGGGATGATCCGGCGGCTCGCCGTCAATGCGGACGGCAGCCGGGTCGGCGTTGGCGCCGGGATCATCGGCCGGCTGGCCCCCGACTGTCACCCGGCCGGCGGCGAGCCAGGCCCGCGCCTCGCGGCGCGAGCAGTAGCCAAGACTGGCAAGAAGTTGGTCGAGCCGGCGCATAGGGGCTGAAGGTCAAACGTCCCGCACCCCGAGTCGAGCCACATCAGTCCGGGGCACGGCGGTGGGGCCACCGGTTACTTTGTTGCCGCAGCGGCAGTCGGCGCCGGTGAGGGAGCCGTGGCAGGCAGAGGGGTGAACCGCACCTGCTCGGCAGCAAGAAAGTCACCGCGCCGCGGGCCGCTAAAATGGACATAGGCAATCGCCGCTCCCTTTACCGTCAGCTCGAAATTCGGCTCCATTTCGGCCGGAGACTTGCGGCTGGGCGCGGAGTCGACCGAGGCTTTGTCGAGCAAATTGCCGTCCTTGTCGAAAGCCTCCAAAAGCGCCGGGCAGCCCGTCGAGGCCCAGAAACTGACCGTGACGGACGACGCCCCCATCGGAAAATAAGCCTGCACCGGGATGGCCTGTTCCTCCGCCATCGCGTTGAGGATGCCAATCTTGTCCGGCCCCGTTTTACCGGAACCGAGATGGGGAAAAAACATCACCCGCCCAACGGCCTGGCTTCTGACCGGCGCGCTGGCGAGTTCGAAAACCACCGCCTTGGCCGTCCAGGTGGGGACGGGTTTGCCGATCTGGGCCGAATCAAAAGTGATGACGGTTTCCGGTTCGGCCGCCTGGGCGACCGAGAGAAAACCGGCGAACAACAGGCCGAGGAAGGTTGCGGTGGGTTTGTCCATATCAAGTCCGGTCAAATTGGCTCATTTTACGTTCCCCGCCACACCGCAAAGTGCCACGAGGTTAATCCCCACATTGGCGAGAAGAGATTTCATCGGTTGCAGCACGGATGGATCAGTCGGCGGGTCATCAAACCAGATCCAGTCCCCGCATCGTGCCGGTGGAGGAAGCAAATTTGCCTTCCGCAATGCCCATGCGGTTGAGCATGGAGACAAAGAGATTCGGCAGGGGGTAATTTTGTCCGCGGTCAAAGGCCAGATGCTGGCCGTGGCGGAAGCCACCGCCCGCGAAGAGCGTCGGCATGTTGGTGGTGGAATGGGCGTTGGCATCACCCAGGTTGGAGCCATAGAGGATCATGGTGCGGTC
>CAIXIZ010000431.1 GCA_903919625.1 uncultured Verrucomicrobiota bacterium | reverse complement strand
GTGGCCTCGTCGAACTGCCGGTGGGCGGTGGGGCGGCCGCGCCGCAGGTCATCATTGTCCATGCAGGGCAGGTCGTCATGGATGAGCGAATACGTATGGACGCACTCCACCGCCACCGCCGCCGGCAGGGCAGCGGCCCGCTTGGCGTGTTGGCCTCGGGAGCTGGATTTTGATCCTTTCCCGAACAGCTCGGCGGCGGCGAGGACCAGCACGGGGCGGAGACGCTTGCCGCCGGCTTGCAGCGAGTAGCGCATGGCGGTGTGCAGCCGCGCGGGCCGGACGCCGGCGGCAGGAGCCAGTTTGGCAAGTCCGCGATCGATCCGGGCGACATAGGCGTTGAGCTGGGCGGTGAAGTCCATGCGTGGTGCCCCATGCCGTCGGCGGGCAGGCCGGTTGGCAAATGTCTTTTTGCTCAGAATGGCAAATGGATGCCCCCGCCCGGGAAAACGTCACGGATCAGGTCGGCACACCGAGCTTTTCCAGCAACCTCTGCAAATCCTCGTTGCCCCGGTATTCGATGATGATTTTGCCGAGCTTTGGCGTGTGCTGCACCGCCACGCGCGCGCCCAGAAATGAGGTCAGCTTTTTCTCAATGTCGGCGACGGCCGTGGTATCGGCGGCAGGGAGCCTGCGCCGGCGGGCGGAAGTGCCGGGCTTGTTGGACGTCACCAACTGCTCGGCGGCACGCACGCTCAGCCCGCCCTCGATGATCCGGCGGGCCAGCAGCGCGCGTTGTGCGGTGTCCGGAACCCCCAGCAGCACCTTGGCATGGCCGACGGTCAGCAGGTTTTTGCCCAGGAAACCCTGCAGTTCGGCATCGAGGGAGAGCAGGCGGAGGGAATTGGCGACGCTCGTGCGGCCCTTGCCCACGCGGCCGGCGGCGGCGTCCTGCGTCAGGTCGAAATCGCGGATCAGGCTGGCGTAGCCGTGGGCCTCCTCGATGGGATTCAGCCCTTCGCGTTGCAGGTTTTCAATCAGCCCGATGGCGGCAGCCGAGGCGTTGCTGGCTTCGACCAGGCGCGCCGGGATGGTTTTGAACGCAAGTTTTTGGAACGCGCGCCAGCGGCGCTCGCCGGCGATGAGCTGGTATTTCTCGCCGTGTTGACGGACGACAATCGGCTGGAGCAGTCCCTCGGCCCGGATGCTCTCGGCCAGCTCATCCAGCTGCTCGGCCGGAAATTCCCTCCGGGCCTGATACGGACTGGGCTCAATCAGACTGACGGAGATTTCCCGGTAGCCCGGGACGGCGGGTGCCGGCGCGCGCGGCCTGGCTGGTTCTGCCCCGGAGTCAGCATCCCCCGCGACAACAGAGGAAACCGGTTTGGCGGGGGTGGCGCTGGCAATGAGGCCGCCGAGTCCGCGGCCGAGACGGGATTTTTGGGGTGCAGGCATGGAGGGAGGTGAGGTGAGGCTGAGGGTGAATTTTGGTTTCATGCGCCCAAGCCATTCCCGGGGACATGATGAGCTGCCCGCGGCTCAGGGGGTGGGCAAGGGGGCCAGTTTACCTCCGGGAATAAACAATTTTTGTCCGACCCGCAGCTTGGTCGGATCAGTGATTTTATTGGCGTTGATGATGTCCTGGGGTTTGGCGCCGGTTTTTTTTGCAATGGTCGTGATGCTGTCGTTGGACTGCACGGTGTAACTCATGCCATCCTTGGCATAATCGTCGGCAAATGTCGCCTGCACAATGGGACGCGTGGCCTGGGACCTGGCCAGGGCGTCGAGCGCGGCATTCGTTTGGTCGGCCAGTTTTTTCAGCTGGGCGGCCGTCTGCTCCCGTGCGGTTTGGTCGGTGGACTGGATC
>CAIXIZ010000430.1 GCA_903919625.1 uncultured Verrucomicrobiota bacterium | reverse complement strand
TTACGTGATTGTCATCGGCAGCGGGCTGGGCGGCCTGACGGGGGCCAACGTCCTCGCCAAGGCCGGCCACCGCGTGCTCCTGCTCGAGCACCACTACCAGTTTGGCGGGCTGGCCACCTGGTTCACCCGCAAGGGCGGCCACATCTTCGACATTTCCCTGCACGGCTTTCCCGTGGGCATGGTCAAGTCGTGCCGCAAATACTGGACCAGGGAGATCGCCGACGCCATTGTGCCGCTCAAGGACATCCGCTTCGTCAACCCGCAGATGGACGTATGGACGACGTTTACGCGCGAGGACTACACGCGCGTGCTCGTCGAAAAATTTGGCCTCGACCGGGCGCTCGTGGAGAAATGTTACGACCACCTGCGCGCGATGAATTTTTACGACCACAACCCGGAGACAACGGGCGAGATGTTCCAGCGGTTTTTTCCGGGGCGCGGCGATGTCCACCGGCTGCTGATGGAGCCCATCGCCTATGCCAACGGCTCGACGACGGATGACCCGGCCATCACCTACGGCATCGTGTTTTCCAATTTCATGGGCGCGGGCGTCTATACCTTCCGCGGCGGTTCCGATGTGCTGATTGAAAAGATGGTCGGCGAACTGCGGAAAAACGGGGTCGAGTGCCGCAAGAAGGTCCTGGTGGAGAAAATTCTTGTCGAGGAGCGTGACGGCCGGAAAGTCGCCTGCGGCATTGTGGCGAAAGGCGGACGGGTCATCCGGGCCAAGGCCGTGCTGTCCAACGCGAGCATCAAAAATACGGTGCTGCGCCTGGCCGGGGAGGAGAGCTTCCTGCCCGCCCAGGCCGGTTATGTGGCCGCCGCCAGGGCCGTGCGGATCAATCACAGCTCCTGCCAGGTCTATCTCGGCATCCGCAAGGGGGAGACCATCCCGCACATCGGCGACCTGGTGTTCACGTCGGCCAACCCGACCTTCAGCAGCGCAGAACTGACCGACTTTCACACGACCAGCCGCACCTTCTCCGTCTATTACCCTGAGACGCGCCCCGGCTCCGGCCGTTACACGGTGGTGGTCTCCCTCAACAGCAACTACGCGGACTGGATGAAGCTGAACGAGGAGGAGTATGCGCGCGAAAAGCAGCGGCTGATTGACGAGTCCGTGACGGCGCTGGAACAATACATCCCGGGAGTGGGGGCCAAAATCGACTGGCGGGAGGCGGCGACCCCGCGCACCATCGAGCGCTATACCACCCATCTGGGCGGCACCTCGTTTGGGACGAAATTCGAGGGGCTCAAGGTTTCGATGGATTTGCCCGGCAAACTGCCCGGGCTCTTTCACGTCGGCAGCGTGGGCATCATCATGTCCGGCTGGCTGGGCACCATCAATTACGGGGTCATCGTCGCGAACCAGATCGACAAGCACCTGTTTGGCCTACGGCCGGCGGCCACCGCCCCGGATGCCGCCGGCTGAGGGCCGGCGGCGGCCGGGGTTGCCTTTTCTGTTTTATTTTCCCACGGTGGGCCATCATATCGTTGCTTTGAATACAACTGCCATGTCCCAAGTCACCGACCTTATCCCCCACCGCCCGCCGTTTCTGTTCGTGGATGAAATGGTGGACGAGACGGCCGACAGCCTCACCGCCCGCCGTACCTGGCGGGCGGAGGAGGATTTTTACCAGGGCCACTATCCCGGCGCACCGATCACGCCCGGGGTGCTGCTGTGCGAGGCGGTCTTCCAAACCGGGGCACTGTTCCTTGCGCGCCAGTCGCAGGGGGCGGGCAAACCCTCCGGCGTGCCGCTGATGGCCAAGATCGGCGAGGTGCGCTTTCGCAATCCGGTTTATCCCGGCGACACCGTCCTCATCGAGGTCAAGCGCAAGGAAACTGCGGGCGGATTCACGATGATGAGCGGCGTCATCCGGAACGGTGAGAAGCGCATTCTGACGGAGA
>CAIXIZ010000429.1 GCA_903919625.1 uncultured Verrucomicrobiota bacterium | reverse complement strand
GGAGCAGATCGTCATCACCGAGATCCCCTACAACGTCAACCGCAACACCCTCGTCCTCCGCATCGCCGAGCTTGTCGGCGAGAAGCAGCTCGACGGCATCCGCGACCTCCGCGACGAGTCCGACGAGAACACCCGCATCGTCATCGAATTGAAACGGGGCGAGCAGTCCAAGGTCGTCATCAACCAGCTCTTTCAGAAAACCGCCCTCGAATCCTCGTTCGGCGTCACCTTGCTCGCGCTCGACAAAAAGCGGCCGAAGCAGATGAACATCAAGGAGCTGATCGAGTGTTACATCGAGCACCGCCGCGATGTCGTCACCCGCCGGACCAAGTTCCGCCTCCGGGAGGCCGAAGCCCGTGCCCACATCCTGGAGGGCTACATCATCGCCCTCGACAACCTCGACGATTTCGTCCGGATCATCCGCGCCTCCGCCAACAAGGATGAGGCCAAGCAGCGCCTCATGGCGAAGTATCCGCTCAGCGACCGCCAGACCGACGCCATCCTGGAGCTCCGCCTCTACCAGCTCACCGGCCTGGAACGCGGCAAGATTGAGGCCGAGTATCTCGAGCTGGAAAAAGTCATCCTCGAGCTGCGCGCGATCCTCGAGTCCGAAACCATCCTCATGGCCCTCATTAAAACGGAGCTGCTGGCCATGAAGGAAAAATATTCCTCCCCGCGCCGCACCGAGATCATCGGCGCCGCCGGCGAGTTTCGCATGGAGGATGTCGTCCCGAATGAGGGATGTGTCATGACCGTCTCGCACCTCGGTTTCATCAAGCGCACCCGCGTCGCCGACTACCGTTCGCAGAAACGCGGCGGCAAGGGCGTCATCGGGGCCGAGACCTATGACGAGGACTTCGTCGAGCACCTCTTCACCGCCAGCACGCACGATTACATCCTGTTTCTGACCAGCATCGGCCAGTGCCATGCGAAGAAGGTCTACGATGTCCCCGAGGGCACCCGCACCGCCAAGGGCAAGTCCATCTCGTCGTTTCTCCGCCTCGCCGAGGGCGAGAAAATCGCCGCCATGCTGTGCGTGAAGGACTTTGCGCCCGACCGCTTCCTTGTCATGGCGACCAGGCGCGGCATCATCAAAAAGAGCGCTCTCTCCGACTACGCCAACTGCACCCGGGACGGCGGCCTCATCGGGATCAACCTGGCCGAGGGCGACGCGGTCATTGGCACGGTGCTGACGACCGGCAGCGACGAAATCATCCTCGTCTCCCACCAGGGCCTCGCCGTCCGCTTCCGTGAGCGCGATGCCGAGACCAACGAGATCCTCTTCCGCGACACCGGCCGCGCGACGGGCGGCGTCACCGGCATGCGGTTCAAGCTGGAGAGCGACCACCTTGACGTGATCGAGGTCGTGGACCACACGGCCAAGTTCCTCGTCGCCAGCGAGGCCGGCCTCGGGGTCCGCACGCGCTTCGAGGACTATCGCCTCATCAACCGTGGCGGCAGCGGTGTCTGGGCGATCACCCTGCCCGAAGACGGCTCGGTCAACCTCGCGGGCGCCCTGAGCGTGAAGGACACCGACGAGATCATGCTGCTCACCGCCAAAGGCCAGAGCGTGCGCTGCCCGGTCAACACCATCCGCGAGGTGAACCGCGGCGGCAAAGGCGTGAAGCTCCTGACCCTCGCGGAGGGCGACAAACTCCTGAGCATCGCCCGGGTCATCGAAAGCGCCGAGGAAATCGAGGCCAATTCCACCCCGCCGATGGAGCCGCCGCCAGCCGCGACTTCCTGATCACCGCTCCCGCAACGTCACATCCGTCATCGCACGAAATGTCCACGCGCCCGGCTTACCCGCAACGAATGCTTGCCTCGCGCTGCCCTTGCCTCCACTATGTTGAGCATGAGTACTGTGCAAGAAATTGAGACTGCCATCACTCATCTTTCCTTGGAGGAAATGAGCGCCATCCGTGACTGGCTGGACGACCAGTTAGAGGATCAGCTTGAGTTCACGGACGAGTTCAAGGCCAAGATCGAGCGCGCGCGCGCGGAAATCGCCCGGGGCGAATACTCTCGCATCCGGCAGCCGGGGACGCGCCGGTGAAGCCGGCGGTGCAAATCTGCTCGCGGGATTTCGATGCGGTGTTTTTCAAGTTGCCGGCCGGTATCCAGACGCAGATCGAGGTCAAGCTTGACCGGCTGGGTACCAGCTTGGGCAGTTTCCGCACACCCGGCTGACCGGGGTGGACACCTATCGTCTGCGGGTTGGCGATTACCGGATCATTTACGAGTTCGCTGTGGCAATGGGCGTCCTCCATTTGCTGGCGGTCGGCCACCGGCGGGAAATCTACCGCTAGAGCGGTTTAAATTGAACTGGAGCCATTCCGTTGGGTGAACTGGTCAAACTCCGACTTCACTGACGGAGGGCCTTTTGAGAAAGTGTAACCTAATAGGTTACACTTTTCCGGTGCGAAATGCAGGAAGTCGTACGGTCTCAAAAGCCGGCTACACTTTTATTGAAACCGCTCTAGCCCTGTCCGGTGGCGCGCGTTGTCCCCAACGCGCTGCGGGCATCTTGCGGTCAAGCCGCTCCACCTTTGATCCGTTCACCGTTCCCGCATCACCATTGTCCCCAGCCCGCGCATCGTCGCGTCCGTCACCGCGCGGAACTTCCACGCGCCCGGCCAGTCGCGGTGCATCAGCTGGTCCAGCCGGTCGGAGCCGCCAGACACCGCCACGTCGCGCCGCAGCTTCGTACCTGTCGCCTGCAACAGCGGCAGCCGCTCCGCGCTCGCCTGCGTCAGCCCTTCCATGATCGCCGCCAGCAAATGCGTCCGCGTCGTCGCCAGGGTGACGTTGCGCAACGCGCCCTGGCGCTGCTCGATGCTCGTCCGCTCACCGGCCATATAGGGCTCAAACACCACGCCGGCCGCCGCCGCCGCGCCGGCCCGGCTGAGCCGCCGGAACTCCGCCCGAAACTCCTCCAGTGGCATCCCGGTGAAAAACTGGTCGCGCGCCCAGTAGATGGACGACGCCATCGCCGCAATGGTGCTCACCTGCAGCCACAGCCCCTGTACGCCAAGCGCCCGCGTGAGCAGCCGTTCATTTGGCCTTGGCCGACGGGTGCAGAGCGCGAGCACGTCCGTCGAGCCGACGACATTGAACAGCTGCCCCGGCTTCGCGCCCGCCAGCAACATACCGGCGCTGCCATCCATGATGCCCACCATCATCGGCGTGCCGGACCGCAGCCCAAATTTCGCCGCCGCTGCCGCCGTCACGTTCCCGCCAACATAATCGGCCTCAACCACCTCGGGCAACAGCGCGGCCTTGATCCCGAGGCTGGCGCATAACTCCTTGCTCCAGCCAGACAGCCCCAGGGTGTCATAGAGTCCGGTGAAAGATGCGTTCGACGGGTCGGTCACGCGGGCCCCCGTGATCTGCCGGTGAAGAAACGTGTTCAGGTGGCCGACGAGGTCCGCCCGCTGCAACCGGGCCGGCTGGTGCCGCAGATACCACGCCCAGGTCGTCGAGCTGATGCCGCCCGGAAACGGCCGGTTGCCGCAGAGGGCGAGATGCCGGGCCGGCCCCACCCGGCGCTCAATTTCCTGGGCCTGTTCCACACTGCGCCGGTCCTGATGCGTGACGATGGGCGTGAGCGCGCGTCCCTGCCGGTCCATTGCGACCCAGGCCGGGGCCATCGTCGCAAGCGCGATGCCGTCGACCTGCCGGGCCCGGCCGCCCAGGCCGGCGATGGCGGTCCTGATCGCGTTGAGCAGCTCGTCCGGGTCCACCTCGACCCGCGCCCCCTCGCAGCGCGAGCGAAAAAAGGCGCGCGGGGACTGGGCGACGACCTTGGGGCCGCGCAAAATCCCGGCGATGACCGAGGAGGAACCGATGTCGAGACCGAGCAGGGTGGGCATATCGTCCGGCAACTTGCCCACCACCCTCCCCGTTGACAATGTCCGTTTCCGCCGCGGGGCCGTCATTTCAGCGCCGCCCCGATCCGCGCCAGGGCGGTCTCGACATTGGCACGGGAGTTGAAGGCGCTGATGCGCACATGGCCTTCGCCACACTTGCCAAAGCCCGCCCCGGGCGTGCAGACGACCTGCGCCCGGTTGAGCAACAGATCAAAAAACTCCCAGGAGTCGCGGCCCGTGTTGATCCAAAGGTAGGGTGCATTGTCCCCGCCGATGCAGGTGAAGCCCCAGGACTTTACCGCCTCGCGGATCAGCCGGGCATTGCCGAGGTAGAAATCGATCAGCGCCTTTGTCTGCTGCTGGCCGGCCGCCGTGAAAATCGCCGCGGCCGCCTTCTGGATCGGATAGGCGACCCCGTTGAATTTGGTCGATTGCCGGCGGTTCCAAAGCGCGTGCAACGGATGCGGCTGGCCGGCCGCGTCGTAGCCCACGAGGGACTTCGGCACTACTGTGTAGGCGCAGCGCGTACCGGTGAATCCCGCCGTCTTGGAAAAACTGCGGAACTCGATCGCCACGTCCCGCGCGCCCTCCAACTCGTAGATGGAGTGTGGTATTTGTGGATCGCGGATATAGGCCTCGTAGGCGGAGTCGAACAGGATGATCGCCCGGTTCTGCTTGGCGTAGGCGATCCAGGCCGCGAGCTGCGCCTTCGTGGCGACGGCCCCCGTCGGGTTGTTCGGGAAACAGAGATAGATGAGATCGGTCGCCCCCGAAGGGATGGCCGGCACATAGCCGTTCGCCGGGGTGCTGTCGAGGTAGGTGACCCCCGTGTACCGCCCGTCGACATTGGCGCCGGTGCGGCCCGCCATGACGTTGGTGTCGATATAGACCGGATAAACGGGATCCGGAATCGCGAGGTGGATGTTCGTGGCAAAGATTTCCTGGATGTTGCCGCAGTCGCACTTGGCCCCGTCAGAAATGAAGATTTCCTCGGCGTCGATCTTGCAGCCGCGCGCGGCGTAATCGTGCTGGGCGACCGCCTCGCGGAGAAACGCATAGCCCTGCTCAGGCCCGTAACCCTTGAAACTGTCCCGCCGGCCCATCTCGTCGGTCGCGGCATGCAGCGCCTCGACACACACCGCCGGCAACGGCTCGGTGACGTCGCCAATGCCGAGCCGGATGACTGGCTTCGTGGGGTTCGCGGTCACGTAGGCGCTGACCCGCCTGGCAATGTCGCTGAACAGGTAGGAAGCCTTGAGCTTGGTGTAGTTCTCGTTGATGCGGATCATGGGAGCAAATTGGTCGGGCGAAACGCTTGAACAAACCGCCCCGGTCCGCTTTATTCAAGCCTCGCGTTTCCCCTTACCGCTCCTCCCATGCAAACCCTCTCCTCGGTTTCCGCCATGCAGTCGTTCGCCGCGGGCCTGCGTGCGCAGGGCAAACGGATCGCGCTGGTGCCGACCATGGGCGCCCTGCATGAGGGCCACCTCAGCCTGATCCGCCTCGCCGCCTCCCGGGCCGAGGCGGTGATTGTTTCCATCTTCGTCAACCCCACGCAGTTTGGCCCCAGCGAGGATTTTTCCCGCTATCCGCGCGAACTGGAGGCCGATCTCGCCAAATGCGCAGCGGCGGGCGCATTGGCCGTGTTCACCCCGGCGGTGGAGGAAATCTACCCCAAGGGCTACTCCACTTTCATCACCGAGGAAGCGGTCGCGAGGCCGCTCGAGGGCGTCTCGCGTCCGGTCCATTTCCGCGGGGTCACCACCGTGGTGGCCAAGCTCTTCAACCTTATTCGCCCCGACCTCGCCGTCTTCGGGCAGAAGGACGCGCAGCAGGTGGCGGTCATCCGGAAGATGGTCGCCGACCTGCACCTCGGCGTCGAAATCGTGGCCGCCCCGACCTTGCGTGACCCGGACGGCCTCGCCCTGAGCTCGCGCAACCGCTACCTGACCCTGACCCAGCGGGCCGACGCGCTCGCCCTGAGCCGCGCCCTCCGGCGGGCGCAGGAGATGGTCGCCCACGGGGAACGCCGCGTCGACCGGCTGGTCGCCGAAGCCACGCATCTGCTCGCCCAGCATCGCCGCGTGCGGGTCATTTACGCCGCCATCGTGGACCGTGACACCATGGAGACGGTGCGGGAGGTGCGGCCGGGCCAGACCATCCTCGCCCTCGCGGCCTGGGTGGACGAGGTGCGGCTGATCGACAACGAAATCCTGTGACGCAGTCCTTCGACGTCCTGGTCATTGGCAGCGGCATCGCCGGCCTGAGCTTTGCGCTCGAGGTGGCGCAGCGCGGACGCTCGGTCGCCATCCTCACGAAAAAGGACAAGGCCGATTCCAGCACCAACTGGGCGCAGGGCGGCCTCGCCGCCGTGACCGCCCAGACGGACGACTTCGCCGCCCATGTCCGCGACACCCTTGCCGCCGGCGACGGACTCTGCGACGCGAAGGTGGTGCGGGCCATTGTCCGGGACGGCCCGGAGTGTGTCCGTGAACTGGCCGAATGGGGGGTGCGGTTTTCGCGCGACCCCCGCGGCGGTTACGAGCTCGGTCGCGAAGGCGGCCATGGGGAACGCCGCATCCTGCATGTGAAGGACATGACCGGCCGCGTGATCGAGGAGGCCTTGCTCAAGGCCATCGCCCGCGAACCGCGCATCGCCCTCTTCGAGCATTTCTTCGCCATTGATGTCATCACCCGGCGCAAGCTCACCCCCCGCGCGCCCCGCAGCGGCGATCGCGTGCTCGGCGTCCACGCGCTCGATGTGCGCGACGGCCGGGTGCTCACCTTCCGTGCGCCCGTCGTGATGCTCGCCACCGGCGGCGCCGGGCAGGTCTATCTCTACACGACCAACCCGGACATCGCCACCGGCGACGGGGTCGCGATGGCGTGGCGCGCCGGCGTCGAGGTGCGCAACATGGAGTTCATCCAGTTTCATCCGACCGCGCTCTACTCCGCGACGGGGCGGCGGTTTCTCATCAGCGAGGCGTTGCGCGGCGAAGGCGCCGTGCTGCGCAATCTGTCCGGCGAGGCGTTCATGCGCGGGGTTCATCCGCTTGCCGACCTCGCCCCGCGGGACATCGTCGCCCGCGCCATCGACGCGGAGATGAAGAAAACCGGGGCCGCGCACGTCTGGCTCGACATCACCCACCGCAATGCCGCCTGGCTGCGGCGGCGTTTCCCACAGATCTTCGCCGCCTGCCGCGCGCTCGGCCTCAACCTCGCGCGCGACCTGATCCCCGTCGTGCCCGCCGCCCATTACGTCTGCGGCGGCGTCGCCACCACCATCGCCGCCGAAACCTCCCTGCCCGGACTCTACGCCTGCGGCGAGGTCGCCTGCACCGGCCTCCACGGGGCCAACCGGCTCGCCAGCAACTCGCTGCTCGAGGCCGTCGTCATGGCGCGGCGCGGCGCGGAATCCGTGGACCGCTATCTCCGCACCGTGGCACGCTCCCGGGCTCCCACCCCGCCCATTCCTCCCTGGGTGGATTTGGGCGGCGGCGACACCGACGAGCGCGTCGTCATCACCCATAACTGGGACGAACTCCGCCGCACCATGTGGGACTACGTCGGCATCATGCGCACCACCAAACGGCTGGAACGCGCCCGGCACCGCATCGCCAATCTCGCCCAGGAAACCCAGGACTACTATTGGAATTTTTCCGTGGACGCCCACCTGCTGGAGCTGCGCAACCTCATCGAGGTCGCCAGCCTCATCGTCAACTGCGCCCTCCAGCGCAAGGAAAGCCGCGGGCTTCACGCCATCACCGATTATCCGCGCAAGCTCCGCGCCGCCCGCGATTCACGGGTGCGCAAGGACCGGGTGGCGGCGGTCGGCTGAATCTGTCCCCGCTCATTCATACCGCGCGCTACGGCCAAGATAGTTGAGCAGCCAGTATTCTTTCCAGACGCGATACCGGCCGGCATGGGTGATCTTGCCGTGCTCCTCGCGTTGTCCGGGCGGAAACAGGAAGCCCAGCTCGGTGTTGACCCGCTCCAGTTCACGTTGCTGCGCATTGAGATCAGTAAGCGGGTCATCGGCCCATGGAACCACCGTCTCACCCGCGGCCGCCAGCCGCGCCCGGTGGCACGCCAGGAGCCACGGCAGCGCCCGCCGCCAGGGTCGGCGCTCCACAAGCCAGTTCTCCGGATAGAATCCGCCAAACGGGACGCACAGATTGTCCGTCACGAAACGGCGCCCGGAGGCCGTCTGCGTGGCAACCGAGTAGCAGACCGAAAGCGCCCCGCCCGGCTGGGGCAGAAAGAGCACCTGCAGCCGCTGCGTCGCCGTCGCGTCCTGATAGAAGGAAACCCGCAGCTTGAGGCCGGGGCCGACTTCGGACTGCAGCGCCTGCACGGGCCGGAACCCTTGGGTTCGCAGCCAGTCCCGCAAACGCAGCAGGCGCGGGTGCGTGGGCCATTCCTCCCCCGACTGGTTCACGGCAAAGCGGGGAAACAACGGCAAGGTGCTGAGGCTGAGCGCCTCGATCGCCAGCCAGTTGTAGAGCGTCTCGGCCAGCAGCCAGAGCAGGAAAAAGACCGGCACCAGCGTCCAATACGGCCGGTCAATCCACTCCAGGTCGTGGCTCAGTCCGGCCGCGCCAAACGCAAACGTCAGCCACCTTAACCAGCGCAACAGGATCGCGCGCGCCGGCGAAATAAAGGCCGGACGGACGGTGCTGAGGAGCAACGTCAGCAGCAGTGCCGCGAGCAAGAGTTCAGTGGGATCTATCTCCATTGGAGTGAATGTAGGCGAGGAGGTCAGAATAGCCAGCCGGGATGGGGGTGGACCATTTTGCTTGTGGCAGGCCGGAGTCCATCCCCGGCCCGTCGGGCCCAATGCCCGGCCGGCCGGCGCCTGCGCCGGCTGGGATGGACCGCCGGGCCACCCTTAGCTCAACCGGACGGGCATGATGACGCACACAAAATTTTCCAGGGTCTTGAACACCCCTGGGCTGACCTCATCCTTCAGCTCCAAAAACACTTCGTCCTTGGTCAAGGCCCCGAGCGGGTCGAGCAGGAAGGCGGGGTTAAACGCCACTTGCAGTTCCGGGCCGCTGTACGCGACCGCCATGGATTCATGCGCCTCGCCGAAATCCGGGCTTTGGGCAAAGATCTCCAGCAGGTTGCCCGTGAGCTTGATCTTGACCGAGTTCGCCTTCTCCGAGCAGACCAGCGCGGCCCGGTGGACACATTGCTGCAACAGTTCGCGCTCCAGCTTGATGCGCTGGTGCGTTTCCTTGGGAATGACCTGCTGGTAGTTGGGATAGCTTCCTTCCACGACCTTCGAATAGAGATAAACGTGATCCACCAGGCCACTGGTGTCCTTGTCGGTCGCGATTTGGAACGAGGCTTTGCGGTCGTTGAACGAAACCTTGAGCCTGTCCCCTTTGCCCAGCAGGCGGGTCAGCTCGGCCACGGTTTTGGCGGGGAGGATGATGCTCCCGGCGCTGGCGGCCGGCACTTCCAAATCTTTCGAGACCAGCGCGAGGCGGCGGCCATCGGTCGCCACCAGGGCCAGCTTGGCGTCCTTAAAATTAAAGTAGACCCCGTTAAGAATATAGCGGGTCTCGTCGGTGGACTGGGCATAGGCCACGTTTTGCAACATCGTGGCCAA
The DNA here is from genome assembly GCA_903919625.1 of uncultured Verrucomicrobiota bacterium. GTDB lineage: Bacteria > Verrucomicrobiota > Verrucomicrobiia > Opitutales > Opitutaceae > CAIYUN01. The sequence goes on along the minus strand of CAIXIZ010000429.1, from coordinate 12,790 downwards.
ATCCTCCTGGGACAGCGTAAACACCTTCTCCTCGCCAAAATCGGGCAGCGGGGGGAATTCATCCTTCGCAATGCCCATGATTTTGAACGTGGAACCGCCGGATGACAGCTTGGCCTGGTGGGTGGCCGAAGTGTCGAGCGCCACATCCAGGTTGGGCAGCTCGCGGACGATCGTGGCCAGCCGTTTGACCGGCAGCGTGATGGCCCCGGTCTCCTTTACCTCCGCCTTGATTTTAACCCGGATGCCCAAATCCAAATTGGTCGTCGTGAGCGTAACATGATCCTTGCCCGCCTCGATCAGCACATTGCTCAGGATGGGCATGGTGGCCTTGGAGCCGACCACATTGAGCACCTGGGCCAGGCCGTTGGCGAAATGGTCGCGGTTGATTTTGAATTTCATTGGGAAAGAATGCGTGCGGAACGTGGAAACTAACAAGTGGGAAATAAAGCTTAGTTCAATAAGGAAAAGTATCCATATCACTATAGGCGGTGAATAAGCGCGGTAACTCCGGCCTGCTGCCCGCACCCGGTCCGGCGAAATCCCGTGGACAACCTGGCGGAAGCGCAGGAGCAACCCCGGCTTTATTCGCACCCGGGCGGTTGTTCACGAAGCATGGGCAGGATACCCGCAGGATGCCGGTCAGGCCAGGGGACCGGTTCTCGGTGGCGACGGCCGCCGCAAATGGCGCACCAGCCCAAAGGCAATATACCCGAGGCAGAAGAGGAGGAGCGAGACCTGCCTGAGCCACAGGATCAGGCCACCCGCCACCAGCAGCACCACCAAATAGTGCGCCCGGGTTTTGGTCTGCAAATCAATGTGCTTGCCGCTGGGGTAACGCACGGTGCTCATCATCAGCAACGCGACCAGCAGCATGAGAAAAGGCAGCGTAAGTGCCCAGTGGCTGGGCCGGCGGTTTTGCTCGTCGAGATAGAGGAGAAACAGGACCAAGGCCGCCACGGTGGCCGCGGCCGCCGGCACCGGCAGGCCGACAAAATCCTTGCTTGACTGCTTGGCGCCACGATGGAGCAGCGGGTTGGTGATGACATTGAAACGGGCCAGCCGCATCGCGGCGCAGAGCAGATAGACAAAGCCCACAAACCAGCCGATTTCCCGAAACTGCTCGATGCCCTGGGTCGGAGACAGGATGAAAAAAAACATCATCAGCGCCGGGGCGATGCCGAAGGACACCACGTCGGCCAGCGAATCAAATTCCGCACCAAATAGTGATTCCCGGCCCCCCATCCGCGCCAGCCGCCCATCCAAGGCGTCAAAGGCGGCCGCCCCAAAGATCAGATAGACCGCAAACCGGTAATGATCCGCCCGGGTGCCATTCAGGTAGGTGCCGTCGTCAGCGGTTTCCGCCAGCCGCGCCTGAATGCAGTAGATGATGGAAAGATAGCCGCAGAACAAATTGCCCGCCGTCATCAGGTTCGGCAGGAAATAAATGCGGCTGGCCTGGGCGACGCGGTAAGGGTTGTCCGGATTGTCCTCGCGCAGGTTCGGCGGGATAGGTTCGTCCATGGTGTAAGATTGCCGGGTGCCCGGGGTGGCGCTATTTCGTTTTGGACTGGGTCAGCGATTCGAGGTATTTCCAGAATTTGGAGTGCTGTTCGACGAGCTGCGCCTCCGAGACCGGCAGCTTGTTGCGGACCAAAAAGTCCTCAAGCGAGTTTTGGTGCAGGATCCAGACGACATGCAAGGTGCCAGCCTCCCGGGACTCAAAATAAAACCGGTGGCCGCCGCTCCGCAGGCGGTAAAGCTCCTGCCCGCCGCGGTGAAATTTGCCCAGCGGCTCGCGCGGCTGCACCAGATCGCCGGCCGTCAGCCGGCTGATCGGCCCGATCGCCTCCAGCTGCGCGAGCTGCCCGAGGCGGTTGAGCTCGTGGATGCTTTGTTCGGAAAAGGTGACTTGAAACATGGCGGCGGGCGAGGGACTAAAAGCAGCCTCTGCCCGGTCGCCTCCGGCCGCAACGCAAATTCATATCCCGGCCCCCGGCCGGAAGGCCGTGGCAAACCAGACCGCCAGCAGGACAAAGGCAAAACTCACCGCATAGTTCCACCGCAGTTTCTCGCCGAGCACCAGCCAGGCAAAGACGACAAACACCCCAAGCGTGATCACCTCCTGGGCGAGCTTGAGCTGGTAGCCGCTCCACCCCCGGTCGGCCCCGGCGCGGTTGGCCGGCACCATGAAACAATACTCCAGCAGGGCGATGCCCCAGGACAGCAGGATCACGGCCCACAGCGGCCGGCCGGCAAAAAACTTCAGCCGGAGCTGGCCATACCAGGCGAAGGTCATGAAGAGGTTTGAGCAGGTGAGCAGCAGGATGGTTTTCATCGGGGGAAACCGTAATAGCTGCGAAACCAGGCGGCAAAGCCCCTCAGCCCATCCTCCAGCGCGATGCGGGGAGCATAGCCGGTCGCCGCCTGCACCCGGGTGAGGTCGGCACAGGTTTCCACCATGTCACCCGGTTGCGGCGGGAGCAGCTCAATCTGCGCCTTCCGGCCGAGCACGGCCTCCAACATCGCCACAAACAGCTGCATTTCGACCGGACGGTGATGGCCAAGGTTGAAGATCCGATAGGGTGGCACCGGCAGACCGCCCGAGGGCGGGTGGAGCAGCAGCTTGAGCAGGCCGTCCACGATGTCGTCCACATGGGTGAAATCGCGACGGTTTTTGCCGGCATTGAACAGTTGGAGCGGGGTGCCTTCGCAGATGGCCTTGGCAAAAATGACCGGCGTCATGTCCGGCCGTCCCCAGGGACCATAAACCGTAAAAAATCTCACGCCAGTAAGATTGAGCCCATGGAGATGGGCGTAGCTGTGCGCCATCAGTTCGTTGGCCCGTTTGGTGGCGCCGTAAAACGATACCGGCCGGTCGGCCGCCTGATCTTCCGAAAACGGCACCTTGGCCCCCAGGCCATAAACGCTGCTGGACGAGGCAAACACAAGATGTTTGGGCGGTCGGACCCGGCAGGCCTCGAGGACATTGAGAAAGCCGGAAATATTGCTCTGCACATAGGCGGCGGGGTGCTCGATGCTGTAACGCACCCCTGCCTGGGCGCCGAGGTGCGCGACGTAGTCGGGCCGGAAGCCGTCAATGAGGCCCAGGACGGCCGCTGCGTCGGCGAGCTCCGCCTGCACAAAGCGGAATTTTTCCAGCTTCGCCAGTTCCGCGAGCCGGGCGTGCTTCAGCGTGACCGGGTAATAGTCATTGAGGTTGTCCAGGCCCAGCACCTCACAGCGCCCGGTTTCGGCGAGACGTTTGCTAAGGTGATAGCCGACGAAGCCGGCGGCACCGGTGACAAGGACTTTCATGACGAGGTCGCGGCATCCAACCGATCAGCGTGCGGATGACAACAAAACTCGCGATGAACTAACCCGCGGCAGGCTGCAGTCGCGCCGTGGCCAACAGCGCCTGCTCCAGCATCCGTCCGCAGACATAGACCACCGCACCTGCCCAGATCACGTCCGTCAAAAAATGGCCGCCCTGCACGATCCGGGCAAAACCCATCACGAATCCGGCCAGGATACCACCGGACAAAACCAGCCAGGCGGTCGTGCGCCGCCGCCCGCGCCGCAGCAAAAAGAACGGTCCCATGAGAAAAAATCCCATGGAGGCATGACCCGAGGGAAACGAATACCTGCCTTCCCCAGGTATGCCGCGCTGCCAGGGTGGCGTGTAGCTTTCTTTGCCGCCGAATTCCGCGAGCTGCCGCGGTCGGGCCCGGCCCCAGTCGTTTTTGCCCGCGAGATTGGCCACCAGCCCCGGTCCGAGCAGCAGCAGCAGCGGGAGAAAAGCGGCCGCGCGCCAGCCGCGCCAGTTTTTGCGCCAGGCCATCCCGCCCAGCGCCAGCAACCCCGCCGCCGCCAGCGCAAACGCCGCCCACTTGCCGTAATGGTACAGCCAGTCCCACGGTTGCATCTGCCCCAAAAACCAGCCGCCCCGGCCCGCGTCATAAAAGAGCCGCGCCAGCCGCAGATCCATGTCGTGCCGCACCAGCCAGAGGGTGATGAGCGCGCATGCCCCCACCACGCCGGCAATTTCGGCCAGGCAGGTTCGCAGCGTGGGGCTGGATGATGAGGCTGATCCGGTTGCAGGCATGAAGCGATTGGCGCGGCAGCTTGCAGGTTAACGGGCTTCCGTCCAGCCGAGCATATCCTCGCCCAGCCAGCAGTCTGCGGCGATCTCCCGGTTTGCCCCGAGGTGAACCGTCACATTTTTCCCCACCAACCGCGTCGCGGTGAAACTGCGGGCCAGTTCCGCTGGCAGCGGATCCCCGGCCGGCAGCACGAGCAGGGCGCGGCCATGAAGATGGGACGCCAACGGGCCGGGCCAGAGCGCGTACTGGGAGTCAATGGGTTCGTCCGGCGGCGTCCAACGCCAGACTTCCGGCTGGCCGGGCAGATAGAACGCCAGCTCGCTGGCCCACTGGCGCGGCCCGGCCACAACCACCGCGACCTCCCCAACGGCTTTTTCTTCCTGGGCCAGCCTGGTTCCCACCGCTTGCCCAAACTCTGCCCACCCGCGCAGCCGGGCCGCCAGGTCCAATTTGCCACCCGTCTGTCCCAGAGGGCCGATTAATATGATGCCCCCATACGCCAGCCCGGCCAGCACGACACCGCTCTTCCAGCTCACCCGCCACCACCGGGCGCGATTGGGCCAGTCAGTGGCCAGCCAGCCGGTGACGAGCAACATGCCGCCAGGATAAAACGCCGCCGGCCAGTTCGGCTGCACCCGTTGCCGCAGGCTCAGAGCCAGCACCACCGCCAGCGGGGGCACGCTGAACATCCAGGCAAACCACTGCCGGCGGTCCGCCCGGGCGACCCGCCAGTTCCAGGCCGCCGCCAGGAGCATCACCAGCACGACCGGTCCGGCCAGCCCGGCCTGGCCGGCGATGAACTCCCCCGCAAAGCGCAGCGCGAGGCCAGCGGTCCACGCCGGGGCCTCAAAATGATGCGCCATATGGTGCAGGGTCGGCCAGCCATGCTGTGCGTTCCAGGCGAGCACCGGGATGAGTGCCAGCCAAGGGGCGGCCAGCCAGAGATATGCCGCGACGCGGCTCCGCCCAGCCCGATCCGGGGGGCTGGTGAAGACAAAACCCGCCGCGAGCAGGGGAAAGACCAGCATCATCTGCTTGCTCAGCACGCCAAAGGCCGCCGCCACCACATAAAGCAGCCACCAACGGGTGCGGCCCGGCGCAGCCGGCTCCAGCGCGCGCCAGAGCGCGTACAGGGCGACCGCCCAGGCTGCGAGCAAGGGGGCGTCGATCGTCAGCAAAAAATTGAGCGCCAGACCGCCCGGGGCGAGCGCGCCCAGCACCAGGGCGTAAACCCCCGCGCGTTCGCCCCACAGCCGCCGCGCCAGCAGCCAGAGCATGGCCAGCCCAAGGGTGCCGAGCAGGACCGCCGGCACGCGGACCGCCGGGGCCGTGGTGGCGCCGAGCCAGCCGGTGAGCGTGTTCAGCCACGCAATCATCGGCGGCTTGCTGAAATAGCCCCAGGCTGGCCGCCGGCCCCAATCCCAATAATAGGCCTCGTCGCCGGCGAGGTCGAGGGGCACGAGCCAAAGCCACGCCAGCCGCACGAGGGCAATCGCACCCAGCAGCCGCCAGGCCCGGCGTTTCCTGCCAGGCGCGTCCTGCTCAAGGGTGGGGGGAGAGGCCGTCACGGGTTGATTCACGACGGGCGACACTCCACCGGCCCGTGCCGCCAACGCAAGTTTGGTTGCCGGAAAAATGTCCCGCCACCGCAATGCCGCGCCCCACCGTTGTGCGGCAGGGTTGACTAAGTTTTCCCGCCGCCTCAACACTGCGCGCCGGCCGCCACCGGGCGTTCGCTTGCATGACCCTTTCCATCATCATCCCGTTTTACAACGAGGAGGACAACATCGCCGCCGTGCTGCACGAGGTCCGCGTGGCGTGTCCCACGGCCGAGATCATCGCGGTGGACGACGGCAGCACCGATGGCACCGCGGCGCGCATCGCCGCCACGCCGGGGGCCGTCCTGCTCGCCCTCGGCCGCAATCTGGGCCAGAGCGCCGCGCTCTACGCCGGTCTCCAGCGCGCGCGCGGCGAGGTTTGCGTGATGCTCGATGGCGACGGGCAGAATGACCCGGCCGACATCCCCGCCCTGGTGGCCGCCCTGGCGCACGCCGATGCGGCCTGCGGCTACCGCCGCAACCGCCGCGATACCTGGAGCCGCCGGGCCGCCTCCCGGTTTGCCAACCGCCTCCGCCGCGCGGTGCTCAACGATGGCATCCGCGACACCGGCTGCTCGCTCAAGGCCATGCGCCGGGAACACGTGCGATTTCTCATCCCCTTCAACGGCCTCCATCGCTACATCCCGGCGCTGTTGAAAAATGCCGGCCTCACCCTCGTCGAGGTGCCGGTCAACCACCGCCCGCGCACGCGCGGCGTCTCCAAATACACCATCGGCGGCCGGGCATTGCGCGGGTTGCGCGACCTGTTCGGGGTGAGCTGGCTGCTCGCCCGCCAGATCCGGTTCACGCGCCCGGCCTTGCCCCCTTCCGACGACCGGCCGGAGTGACCGGCCACGCCACCGCCCTTGCCCATTTATGAACGACCTCCTGATGCATTTTTCCCTTTTTGGCCACGACGTGGTCATCACGGGCTGGAAACTTACCGGCTACCTGGGGGTGCTGCTCTTTGGCGGCCGCTGGGTGGTGCAGCTCTGGGCCTCGCGCATTGCCCGCCGGCCGACGCTGCCCCGGTCCTTCTGGTACATGAGCATCACCGGCAGCGGGCTGTTGCTCGCCTATTTCATCTTTGGGAAGAACGACTCGGTCGGGGTCTTGAGCAATCTTTTCCCCGCCTTCACCGCCGGCTACAATTTGTGGCTGGATGTCCGTTCCGGCCGCACCGCCGCGCCCACCGGCTGACCTTTGATGGAACCCACCCGGCAATCTCGGTGGCGGTTCGCAGGGACACGCTGCGCCCAGGCGGCGCGTGATGCCGGGACGCTTTGCCGGCTGGCGGCGCGAACCGCGCAGGACCGGGCAGGAGCAGCCGCGATCGGCACCGCGCTGGTCGCGGCCGGGGTTTGGCTGCTGCATCCCTCCGACGCGGCGGCCAAGGCGTGGATCATCGGCCATGGTCCGTCGACCCCGCGGCTGGTAAAGTTTGCCGAACAGGTGAGCCATTGGGGGGAATTGCACCTGGTGCCGGCCATGCTGGTCGTCGTGCTCTGGGTGTGGGGTTGGCGCATGCGCCGCCGGAAGTTGCAGTTTGCGGCGGGGGCGGGCCTGCTCGCCATGGTGGTGGCCGGCCTGCTGACAGATGGGCTCAAATGGGTGATCGGCCGGCCCCGGCCCTATGTGCCGGATGTGGCCGACGTGGCCCACTGGTTTCATGGCGGGGCAAAATTCGCCAGCTTTCCCTCGGGCCATGCGACCCATTGCTGCGCCTTGGTCGCCGCGGTGGCCCTGCTGGCCGACCGCGGCACCACCCTGGTGCTGGCGGTGCTGGCCGGGCTCGTGATGTGGGCGCGATATTATACCAGCGGGCATTACCCCACCGATCTGCTGGCCGGGGCCTGGGTCGGCACCGCCGTTGGGCTGGCGTTCGGCCTCGCCGCCAAACGCTGGCTCGCGCCGCAGGCTTCGCGGAGCACAGGGAGGCCGGCATGAGCGAGCCCCGCTGGCCCCGCTTCGCGCCCTGGCTGCTCACCGCGGTCGTGCTCCTGTTGTTGCTGCCGGGCACCGCCACGCTGCCCTTGCTTGACCGGGACGAACCGCGTTTTGCCACCGCGACCCGCGAGATGATGGACCGCCACGACTGGATCGTGCCGACCTTCAACGGCGCGGACCGGTTCGACAAGCCGGCGCTCACCTACTGGCTCATGCGGGCGGGATATGCGCTTTGCGGGGTGGACGAGGCCGGGGCCCGGCTGCCCGCCGTGGCGGCGGCGCTCACCTTGGTGCTGCTCACCTGGCACACCGGGCGGCGTTGGTTCGGAGCCGGCGCCGGACTGCTGGCGGGCTTTGGCCTCGCGACGAGTCTGCAGGTGCTCATTCATGGCCGGCTCGCGGTGGCCGACATGCCGATGGTCGCCTGTCTGGCGCTGGTGCAGGTTGGTATTTTGGAAATGCTCACCGCGTCCGCCGGGATCAGACTGCGCGGCTGGTGGTGGGCCACCTGGCTGGCGGTGGGGCTGGGCTTTCTGGCCAAGGGGCCGGTGGTGCTGGCCGTGCCGGCGCTCAGCCTGCTGCTGTTTCGCTGGGTGCTATGGCGGAAGCCGTTGCCCTGGGCGCAGCTGGGAGCCGGGCGCGGGCTCTGGCTCGCGCTGTTGCTGGTCGCAGGCTGGGGCGTGCCGGCGCTGGTGGTCACGCACGGGCGGTTCTGGTCGGTGGGCATTGGCGAACACGTCGTGCAACGCGGGCTGGAAAAATTTAACGGGCGCGGCTATTCGCCGTTTTATTATCTTTTCGCCCTGCCGGTGCTGTTTCCCTGGATCGCGTTTCCCGGCGCGGTGGTCGCGGGCGCGCGGCGCCATTGGGACGAACGCTCGGCCTGGCTCGTGGCCTGGCTGGCCGCGCCTTACCTGATCTTTACCTGCTACGCCACGCAGCTGCCCCACTATGTCCTGCCGGCCTTCCCGGCGTTTTTCCTGCTCTTCGGACGGGGAGCCGGTGAACTGGGGCCGCGCGCCAGACGCATCGGCGAGGCGATTCTGGCCACCATCGCCGGCCTGGCCCTGGTGGCCGGCGCGATGGTGGTGAGCGCCACCTTGCCGCCCGGGACCGAGGTGATGGCCGAAATCATGGCGGGGGCGCTGGCCCTGCTGTTCGGCCTGGCCCTGCTCGCGTGTGCCACGTTGCGCCGGCATTGGTCCATGGCGGCCGGCAGTCTCCTCTCGGTGGCCGCGGGGACATTTTTTCTGGCCGGCGGGCTCCGGGCCTCCAGCCTGGCGGTGAATGCCAGCACCGGCTGGAAAAATCTGCCGGCCGCGACCCGCTTCGTCGGTTATGGCTTCGGCGAGCCCAGTCTGGTTTTTTACAGCGGGCGGCATTGGACCTTTGCCGACACTCCGGAGGCGCTGGCCGCGGAGCTGGCCAAACCCGGCCCGGTTGTGGTGCTGACCCTGGTGCGGGAGGCGAAGCCGCTGGGCTTTTTCTCCGGCAATTTGCGCTGGCGCGAGGGGCCCGGTCTGCCGCCCTTGCCGGCCGGCCACGAGCAGGAGCATGCCGGCTTCAACCCCGGCAGCACCAGCTGGCAGATCGTCCGCGAGTGGCGGCGCGACTAGGGGCCGGCCGCGCCGGCGGGAAAAAAAACCAAACTTCCGCTTGAATGCGCCCGGTTCCTGCTTCAGTAGTTTGCGCCCGGCGGTTTTACCGCCAAGCTTCCACGCATGAATATCAAAGCCTATCTTAAGCCCTCCTGTGGCTGGTCCAATGGAGTCCGTGCCGTCCTGCGCAAGCACGGGCTGGCCTTTGAGGACATCGACATCATCAACAACCGCGCCAATTACGCCGAAATGGTGCAAAAATCCGGCCAGCCGCGCTCGCCTTGCGTCGAGGTCGACGGCGTGATGCTGGCCGACATCTCCGGCGAGGAGGTCGAAAACTACCTGCTCGCCAACGAGCTCGTCAAACCCGTCGAACAGGACGTGGGCGTGGTCACCAACGCTGGCTGCTCCGATGAGGAACACGCCAAGATGGCCACCAAAACCGTCCGCTTCTTCTGACGCGGCCGCCTGATCACATGCTCACCTCAGGCCGGCCCTCGCACGCGAGCGACCGGCCTTTTTTTGCGCCAGCCACCCTGTCCTCCCTCCCTGCCCTCACCAAGTTTTCCCATTGACGCCCGCGCCCCGGCCGCGCGGCATCTTCCTTCCCACCGTCCAATGTCCAGCCTGCCCGTCAACGCCCACGCCAACACCCGTCCTGCCAAGCAGGGCCTCTACGACCCGTGGTTTGAGCACGACGCCTGCGGCGTCGGATTTGTGGCCGACATCAAGGGGCGCGCCACCCACCAAATCCTGGAGCAGGCGATCCAGGTGCTGGAAAACCTTGACCATCGCGGCGCCGCCGGCAGCGAGCCCAATACCGGCGACGGGGCGGGGGTGCTCCTGCAGCTCCCGCATGGTTTTTTTGCCGAGGTTTGCAAGAAGGCGCGCATCAGCCTGCCCGCCGCCGGCCTTTATGGCGCCGGGCTCGTCTTTCTGCCGCAGAACGCCACCCAGCGCCGCCGCCTCGAGACCCGGTTTGCCCAGATCGTCCAGAGCGAGGGCCAGACGTTTCTTGGCTGGCGTACCGTCCCGACCGACAATGCTTCGCTCGGCGAGACCGCCAAGGCCAGCGAGCCGTTCATGCGCCAGGTGTTCATCGGGCGCGATCCGGCGCTCACGGACGAGCTCGCGTTTGAGCGCAAGCTCTACGTCATCCGCAAGCGCGCCTCGGCCGAGATCCGCGCCGCCGGCCTCGATGGCGGCCAGTTCTGGTATCAGCCGAGCCTCTCCTGCCGGACCCTGGTCTACAAGGGCATGCTGCTCACCACCCAGCTCGCCACCTATTTCCCCGACCTGAAAAACCCGGCCATGACGACCGCGCTCGCGCTCGTTCACTCCCGTTTTTCCACCAACACCTTCCCCAGCTGGGATCGGGCGCACCCGTACCGCTACATCGCGCACAACGGCGAGATCAACACCCACCGGGGCAACATCAACTGGATGCACGCCCGCGAGGCGCTCTTCGTGTCGGACGCCTTTGGCGACGACATCAAGAAGATCCTGCCGGTGATCAACCCCAACGGCAGCGACTCGGCGATGTTCGACAACACCCTGGAGCTGCTCTATCTCGCCGGCCGCTCGCTGCCGCACGCCGTGATGATGATGATCCCGGAGCCGTGGTCCAACCACACGACGATGGACGACACGCGCAAGGCGTTTTACCAATACCACGCCTGTCTCATGGAACCCTGGGACGGTCCGGCGGACATCGTGTTCACCGACGGCAAGGCCGTCGGCGCCGTCCTCGACCGCAACGGCCTGCGCCCTTCGCGCTATTACGTCACGAAGCACGGCCTGGTGGTGCTCGCCTCCGAGGCCGGCGTGCTCGACCTCCCGCCGGAGGACATCGTGCAAAAGGGCCGGCTCCAGCCGGGCCGCATGTTCCTCGTGGACACCGCCCAGGGCCGGATCATCGAGGACGAGGAGATCAAGCGCGGCCTGGCCGCCGAGCGGCCCTACCGGCAGTGGCTCGACCAGCATCTCGTGCACCTCGACGACCTGCCCGTCGCCCCGGTGCAACATGCTCCTGACCGTGACACGCTGCAGCAGCGGCAGCTCGCTTTCGGCTACACGCACGAGGACGAACGCGTCATCCTCACCGCCCTCGCCCGCGACGGGGTCGAGGCGGTCGGCTCCATGGGCAATGACACCCCGCTGGCGGTCCTGTCCAACAAGCCGCGGCTGCTCTACGATTACTTCTAGCAGCTCTTCGCCCAGGTCACCAATCCGCCCATCGACTGCATCCGCGAGGAAATTGTCACCTCCTCCGAGACCCGGCTTGGTTCCGAGGGGAACCTGCTCTCACCCGGCCCGACCGCCTGTCGGCGGGTCGAACTCGACTGGCCGGTCCTGACCAATGAGGAGCTGGCGAAGATCCGGCGCATGCAGCTGCCCGGCCTCAAGGTGGATGTGGTCCCGATCCTGTTCCGGGTCGCCCGCGGGGAAAAGGGGCTCGCCAAGGGCATGGAGGAGCTTTGCGCCACCGCCCGCCGGCTGATCGAAACGGAGGAGGTGAATGTCCTCATCCTGAGCGACCGGGGCGTCACCTCCGACCTCGCGCCCATCCCGGCGCTGCTCGCGGTCGCCGGCCTGCATCATTATCTGATTCGCGAGGGGTTGCGCACGCGGGTGTCGCTGGTGTTGGAAACCGGCGAGGCGCGCGAGGTCCACCACTTTTCGTTGCTGATCGGCTACGGCATCAGCGTGATCAACCCCTATCTGGCGTTTGAAACCATTGACGACCTCATCCGCGAAGGCCTGTTGCCCAATGTCGACCACCAGAAGGCCTGCAAAAATTTCGTGAAGGGTGCGTCGAAGGGCGTCGTCAAGGTCGCGTCCAAAATGGGCATTTCCGCCATCCAAAGCTACCGCGGCGCACAGGTGTTCGAGGCCGTCGGATTGCGGCAGGATGTCATCGACCACTATTTCACGTGGACTCCTTCCCGCGTCGGCGGGATCGGGCTCGATGTGATCGCGCAGGAGGTGGCCCTCCGGCACCACGCGGCCTTTGGTGACCGCAAGGCCAACCCCCACACCCTTCCCGCAGGCGGCCAGTTCAAATGGCGCGACGACGGCGAGTTTCACCTCTTCAACCCCGAATCCATCCACCGGCTGCAAAAGTCCGTCCGCACCGGCAGCTATGCGACGTTCAAGGAATATGCGAAACTGGTCAACGACCAGTCCCTGCATTACTGCACGCTGCGCAGCCTGCTCGAATTCAAGCCCGCCGAGGCCATCCCGCTCGACCAGGTTGAGTCCGTCGAGGCGATCATGAAGCGCTTCAAGACCGGCGCGATGTCCTATGGCTCGATCAGCAAGGAGGCGCACGAAACCCTGGCCATCGCCATGAACCGCATTGGCGGTCGGTCGAACACCGGTGAAGGCGGCGAGGACGCCCGGCGCTTCACCGCCGACGCCAACGGCGATCTGCGTCGGTCCAAGATCAAACAGGTGGCCTCGGGCCGCTTCGGCGTCACCCCGCATTACCTGGTGAATGCCGACGAGATCCAGATCAAGATGGCCCAGGGCGCCAAGCCCGGTGAGG
>CAIXIZ010000428.1 GCA_903919625.1 uncultured Verrucomicrobiota bacterium | reverse complement strand
GACCTCGACCGCAAAGCCGATCGAGCCGAGCAGGCCCGCGACAAATTCCTGGGCGCCCCGCATGCCCGCCGCGCACTTCGGGTCGGCAGAGACGCTGGGATGGCGGATGAACTCCTTTAATTTTTCGACGGGATCAAACATCCGGTGAAGCTGGGCGAATTGCGCCTGCTGCGCCAACAGGAAAAATGCAGCCGGCAAATCCCGCAAAATGTAAAGGTGCCAGTTGCGGCTTGCCACGCAGATTGGCGCCCGCCGAGCATCAGCCGGTGCAACCCTGGCCCCTAATTAATGCGCCGCCTGACGGCATCCCGGTTTTGCTCACGGCCATCCCCGTGGTGATGCTGATCGCACGGTACCCTGCGCCGCTGGCGGCGAAACTCGCGCCCATTGGATCCGCGGCGCTCGGGCCCAGCCTTTTACCCGTGTGGCCCGTGGGTCGTTGGTCTGGCTGCGGGCCGGCGCAAGATCTGGGCTGATCCCGGCACGGCCGGACGGAATTTGCGCACTCCAACCCGGCGAAAAAATGAAGAACCAAAATCTTTCTGGCGGCCGACGCACCCAAGCATACATTCCATCGCTCCCAACCCTCCTGCCAAGTCATCCATGCGCAAATGCAATATACAATGTCTGTCCAAAATGGCCTGGTGCGCCGGCCTGGCGGGTCTGATTGGCTGGGCGACAGGCTGCCAGCTTTCCACCTCAAATGGCGGCCCGGCGGCAGAATCTGGAGCGACGAGAGTCAAACCCGTTCCGCCTGACGCCGGTCGGGCGCTGGCACAGTTTCATCAGACCATCTCGCCCATTCTGGAACAGCGTTGCTATGCCTGCCACGGTGATGGGGAGAAAAAAGGCGGCATCGCCTTCGATGATCTGACCACGCCGGAACAGATCCTGCAAAATCCCGGGCTATGGCTGAAGGTCCTCAAAAACACCCGTTCGCATATCATGCCACCGGCGGAAAAATCGCCGCCGACGCCTGACGAACAAATGGCGTTGGAGCAATGGATCAAGACCGCCGCCTTTGGCCTCAATCCCGACCAGCCGGATCCGGGCCGGATCACGTTGCGCCGGCTCAACCGGACCGAATACCGCAATACCATCCGTGATCTGCTCGGAGTGGAATACGACACCGACGGCGCGCTGCCGGCGGAGGACGTCGGGTACGGTTTCGACAACATCGCCGATGTGCTCAGCATTTCGCCGATGCGGATGGAAAAACTGCTGGAGACCGCCCAGGACATCGTCAACAAGGCCGTCCCCACCGCCCCCCGGGCCATCGGCGAAGAATTTGCGCTCGGCAGCGAGTTCATCAGCGCCGACCGCAGCTACACCGGTGACCCCCTTTCCTTTTATGAGGAGGCTGCGGTCAGCCATACCTATCATGTGCGGGTCGCCGGAGATTATCGCATCCTGGTCTCCTCCCAGGTGGACGGCGTCACTCAGCCGGACCCCGGGCTTTGCCTCGTCACCGGCCTGGCCGATGGCAAGGAGTTCTATCGCCACCAGCATCACTGGGCTGACTGCGAATACTTCCACGACGAGAAGGTGGTGCATTTGGAACCGGGTGAACACCAGGTCACGTTTCATCTGCAACCCCTCCTGTCTCCCGAGCAGCAGATCACCTCGAAGATGAACTACAAGCTGGCCCAGGTGCAGGTGATCGGACCCCTGGCCGCGAAGGACTGGCTGCCTCCGCCCAACTACTCCCGTTTCTTTCCCCGCGACCAGCCGCCGGCTGAACCCGCCGCCCGGCGGGCCTACGCGCGTGAGGTGTTGGAAAAATTTGCCACCAAGGCCTATCGGCGGCCGGTGTCCCGTGCCACCCTCGACCAGCTCGTGTCCATCGCCCAGACGTTTTACCAGGCGCCGGGCGCGACCTTTGAAGCCGGGGTGTCGCGGGCGATGGTCGCCGTGATTGCCTCGCCGCGTTTCCTCTTCCGTTTTGAGGAGGCGGAACCGTCTGCCCGCGGCCAACCTTATTCCCGCGTGGACGAATATGCGCTGGCGTCACGCCTGTCTTATTTTCTCTGGTCGACCATGCCGGACGCCGAGCTGTTCGATCTCGCCGCCCAAGGTGAGCTGCGGAAAAATCTTGCTGCGCAGGTGGGCCGGATGCTGGCCGACCCCAAGGCTGCCGCCCTGATCGGCGATTTTTCGGGGCAGTGGTTGCAGGCCCGCGGCATTCTCAATGTCACCATCAACGCGACCGAAGTCATGGCGCGAGAGGGTGTCCGGGCCGGCGGAGCCGCCGCCGGGCGGGGCAATGCGCGGGGGGGCGGGGCGTTTGCGGCGGGCGGGCGTGGCGGCAACGCGCGAGGCCGGGGACCGGCTGCGGCGACCGTCGGCGAGCTGACACCTGAACTGCGGGCGGCCATGAAACAGGAGACCGAGGCCTATTTTGGCCATATTGTGCGTGACAATCGCAGCGTGCTGGAACTGCTCGACAGCGACTATACCTATGCCAACGAAACCCTCGCGGCCTATTATGGCTTGCCGGCCGGCAGCGTGACCGGGCCGGGGTTTCGGCAGATCACCTTGCCGGCGGACAGCCCACGGGGCGGGGTGCTGACCATGGCGACCACCCTGGCCGTGACCTCAAATCCTACGCGCACCTCGCCGGTCAAACGGGGCAAGTGGATCCTGGAAAACATCCTCGGCGCACCCCCGGCACCGCCACCGCCCAATGTCCCGGCGTTGGAACTCGCGGAGAAGAAAATTGACGGGCACAAGCCGACCCAGCGCGAGGTGCTCGCCCGCCATCGGGAGGACGCGCTTTGCGCCTCCTGTCACGCCCGGATGGATCCGCTCGGCCTCGCCCTCGAAAATTTCAACGCCCTCGGCCTCTATCGCACCCAGGAGCTGGAGCAACCGGTCGATGCCACCGGCCAGCTCTTTACGGGCGAGAACTTCAAGGATGTCCGCGAGCTAAAGCATATCCTGGTGACCAATCACCACCTGGAATTTTACCGCACCCTGACCGAAAAACTGCTCATTTATGCGCTTGGCCGCGGGGTGGAATATTACGATGTGCCCACCGTGGACCAAATCGTCACGCGGCTTGACCACGCCGGAGGGAAATTTGATGAGCTGCTGCTCGGAATCATTGAGTCGGCTCCTTTTCAGCAACGCCGCCGCGAGCCCGCGCCCTTGACTCCCGAGCCCAAGGCGGCTCTGGTTGCAGTCAGCGACCCCGTCCCATGAACGCCCAAACTCCGCGCGCTGCCGCGCATCTGAACCGCCGCCGCTTCCTGCGCAATCTGGGGATTGGCCTGGCGTTGCCGGCCTTCGAGGCATTTCTGCCCCGTCGGCTTTCGGCGGCCGCTACCGTGGGCGGTGAGGCGCTGGCCGCCACCACCGCCACGGGTGCGCCCTTGCGCACCGCGTTTTTGTATTTTCCCAACGGGGCGATCCCGGCGGCCTGGTGGCCCAACGGGGTGGGCAGGGATTTTGCCCTTAACCGCACGATGCAGCCCTTGGAAAAAGTCCGCGGCCAGTTCCAGGTGTTTGGCGGACTGACGGACAATTCCGCCGTCGGCGGGGTGGATGGCGGCGGCGATCACGCCCGGGCCAATGGCACTTTTCTCACCGGGGTGCGCATCAAAAAAACCCCGGGGGCAGATTTTCATGCCGGAATTTCAGTAGATCAGGTGATGGCGCAGCACATCGGTCTGATGACCCCGTTCCGCTCGTTGGAGCTTTCCTGCGATTCCATCCAAAAGGTCGGTTCGTGCGACACCGGTTACGCCTGTGTGTATCAGCACAACCTGGCCTGGAGCTCGCCGACCACCCCGATGACCCCCGAGGTCAATCCGCGCCAGCTGTTCGAGCGCCTTTTTGGTTCCGGGCCGCGGGCCGAGCGCCAGCAGAATTTGCTGCTTCGCCAGCAGGAAAAGCGCTCCATTCTTGATTTCGTCCTGAATGACGCGCGCGACCTTTCCCGGCAGATTTCCGGTCGCGACCAGCAAAAGCTGGCCGAATATCTTGGCAGCGTGCGCGACATCGAGCAACGGATCACCCGGGCCGAGCAATCCCGGGCCGCCCGGCCCCAGCCCGAGGCCGACGCCCCGGCCGGAATCCCGGAAAGCACGACCGAGTATGTCCGCCTCATGTACGACATGCTCCACCTCGCCTTTCAGACCGACAGCACCCGCGTGGCCACCTTCATGCTCGCGGGCGAGGGCAGCGACCGCACCTATCCCGAGATCGGCATTTCCGACGGCCATCATTTCCTCTCCCACCACAACAACCGCGCCGACTTTATTGAAAAAGTCACGCAGATCGACGTTTGGTACGCCAGCCAGCTGGCCTACTTCCTGGACAAAATGGCGCAGACCAAGGATATTGACGGCAATTCGCTCCTGCATAATTCGCAGATCATATATGGCAGTGGCAATGCGGACGGCAACCGCCACACGCATGTGAATCTGCCGCTGATCCTTGCCGGTGGCGGTGGCGGCACCCTCACCCCAGGTCGTTACATCCAGCACAGCGACCAGCCCGTGGCGAATCTCTACCTCAGCATGCTCGACCGGATCGGGGCAAAAAATGTTACCCGTTTCGGCGACTCCACGGGCCGGCTGACGGATGTGTAAAAGGTCCTGGGGAATGGCTTCCGTGCGTCAGGGATCTGGTTGCTCCAGGCTTTCATCCCTTTCGCGGAAGGTACAAACGCGCAATGCCGGCCATACCGCACTTCCGACGGTTTCCATTATCGTGTCTGACATGCACGGCGAATATGGCAGGCACGGGTGACCAAATCCGGCGTTGACCGGCATACGGCCTGATGCATAACCTGACCATTCCGCCCAACCTTTCCCTCTTCTTTCACCGCTACTGTGAACCTCGAAATCAAAGACATCTCCCCGACTCGCAAAAGCCTGGTCATCACTCTCGCCGCCGGCGAGGTGGATGCCGAGCACCAGACCGTCGTCGGTGAGTTCTCCAAAATGGCCCGCCTGCCTGGTTTTCGTCCGGGCAAGGCACCGGCGGCCATGAT
>CAIXIZ010000427.1 GCA_903919625.1 uncultured Verrucomicrobiota bacterium | reverse complement strand
GGTACGGTCAATTTCACCGCTATGACCAGGATGTCGGCTATTACTCCGAGGTCGGAATGGTCAACCAGCGGGTGAGCATGAAGGACAGCCTGACCGACCAGCAGATTGAGTCTCTGGTCTCCCTGATGGACCAGGCCCACCCTTCCGGTCCGCCGATGTACAGCTGGTCCAACATCACCCCGGAGGTGCTCGACAAGGCCGGTGAATTTTTAACGCCGCCCCAACTGGAAGCCCTGGTCAACCGGGCAGCTCAGAATGCCACGATCGCCACCGCGGCAAAAACCAAGGAAACCGCCCTGCTGAAAAGCGGGTGGAAGGGCAATCCCAGCAAGGAACCATTGTTGACGCCCGATCCGTTCAACTGAGCGTGGCCTCGGAGGCCGGCTGCGGAATGTTTTGGCCGTGGGAGAAAAATCCCTCCGACCTCCTCCTTCAAAAAATGTGCGCAACCTTCCGGACGTTATCGATTGGATTCCCTGGTCGCTGACCTGGCCGAATATGATCCGCCAGGCTTAAAGTCCGCCAGCCGTTCAGGGCGAAGCGGGCAGTTCGGACATCGTCCAGGAGGTGGTGCGGGCGGCGACCTGCTTGTGCACCTCGGTGACCTTGCTTTCCTCAACCAGCGCGGATTTGTTGCCGAAATCCGAGCGGACGTAGCTGAGCACGTACGAAATCTTCGCGTCGCTGTAATTATAGAGGCCGCCGGGCATCCCGGGGCCAAACGGCGGCATCTTCTCACTCGTGGTGAACGTCGCGCCGTTGAGGGTGATCGGATCCTTGAGGCCGTGCAGGAGGATACGGATCACGCGGTCTTCACTGCCGTTCACGATGTCGGAGCCGGCCAGCGGGGGGTATTTGCCCGGCACGCCTTTGCCATCCGCCATATGGCATTGGATGCAGGTCTGCGCATACAGAGATTTGCCTTTGGCGATGATCTGTTCCGGCGGCAGCACGACCGGGCCTTCGCCGGGCTTGGTGTTGAGGTGCCCGTTGTAGACCAGAGGGTCGAAGGCACCGCGGTTTTGGACAAAGAAAATGCAGCAGCCCAGAATCAGGCCCGACATGAGGCCGAGCAGGAGCAGCGGGGCGAGCGCATAGCCGCCCGGTTCCGGCTCGGGTTTCGTATGCAACAGTCCGGCGTGGA
This sequence comes from uncultured Verrucomicrobiota bacterium, assembly GCA_903919625.1. Taxonomy (GTDB): domain Bacteria; phylum Verrucomicrobiota; class Verrucomicrobiia; order Opitutales; family Opitutaceae; genus CAIYUN01. The sequence continues at coordinate 3,075 of CAIXIZ010000427.1, read as the reverse complement.
CGCGCTGGATGCTGTCATCCGAGGCGGCGGCGGCCTCGAGGCGCGGGTCGGAATTGGACGGGATGGCGCTCATTATTTCTTGCCCTCCGCTTTTGGCGCCGGCGGCGTGTTCAGCCGGCGCTCAACCGGGTAATCGTAGGTGTCCTTCAGGCCGAGCAGGTAGGTGACGAGGGTCACCGCGCGTTCGGTGGGCACCAGCTCGGAACCGGCCGGCACGCCGGGCACCGCCAGCGCCTCGGGCGAAGGGTCGCCGGAGATCTTGCGTGTGGTGAAGAGGAAGGTGTAGGCCGGCATGGTCGAGCCGGGGACAACGGACGACGGGTTGTCCAGATGCTGGTACAGCGCCGCGGCGGCGGCGGGCGAACCAGCCGAAGGCGCGCGGGCGCCGAAGTTGCGGAGGTCGGGACCGATGCGATTTTCGCCCAGTTGCACATGGGTGTCACGGAGGTAGTCACGGGCGTAGCTTTCGCGCTCGCCCCATTTGCGCGCCAGATCGGCGGAGGGCTCGCCGCCCCGCACCTGCTGGGTATGGCAATAGACACAGCCCAGATCCTGATAAACCAGCGCGCCCCGCGCGGAGAGGCCCGGGAGCTGGCCGGGATAGGCCTTGTTCTCCGTGTCGTCAAAATGCGGGGCGAGCGTGCCGTAACCGACCTGGTTGGACAGCACGAGGCCGGCCCATGAAAACGAGAGGGCGAGAAAGGCACCGAGAAAGATAAGCGGGGCGCGGTTCATCGGGCGGTGGCCTGAAGCTCAGGCGGCGGGACGGTCAGCGCCGCCGGCAAAGGGGCGGCGGCGGACGCGGCCCGGTGTTGCGGGCAGATGACGAGTTTGACGAAATTGAAGGCAAAGGCCAGGTGGCCGAGCGTGAGGATGATGCCCGCGATGGTCGCAGCCTGCAGATAGGGCAGCGCATGGGCCGTGACATCGGCGAAGGCGATCTTGTCATTGGCCAGGTCGCGGCCCTGCTGCAGCCCGCCCAGGGACAGGGAGACAACGCCCACCACGAGACCGATCAGCGCAAACCAGAAATGCACCTGGATCAGGCCGGCAAACGGCCAGGCGCGGCGCACGAGCCGCGGCATCAGATAGTAGACCGCGCCGAACACCGCCATGGAAAACACCCCGTAGAGGAGCACATAGTCGCTGGCCGTGGCGAACCAGGTCAGCTGCGTGATGCCGGCCCAGCTGGGCAGCGCGAGGATGACGCCGCGCACGGTGCAGAGCACGAAGACCACGGCCGCGACCGTGATGAAACGCAGCACCATACTGGTCGCCAGCGCGCCCAGGCCGTCGGCGAGCGTGAGGAAAAGGTTCACCACGATGATGCCGAGCGGGACGAGCAGCATGAACGACGCCGTGCGGCCCGCCGTCTGCGTCCATGCCGGCACCGGGGCGCCCGCCAGCCGGGAAACTCCCGTCCAAGCGGTGAAGATGGCGTAAGCCCAGAAGGCGAGCGAGGAGAGATAGTAGCCGCGGATGGGTTTGCCGACCACCTTGGGGATGAAATAGTAGATGAGGGCGAGCCCGAGCGACCCAAACCAGAGGCCGAGCAGACCATGGGAATACCAGGCCGCCACGATGGCCTGCACCGTGCCGTGCACCGGCCGGAACACGAGCATCAGCTGGGCGGCGGAATACAGCCACGGGAACCAGAACAGCGCCGCAAGCACATACCATTGCGAAACGTAAAGGTAGGGCGAGGTGCCGCGCCGCAGCACCGCGAGCACCCACGCGGCAATCAGCGCGTAGGCCACCAGCAGGAACGGCACGACGTAGGCCGGCATTTCGAGCCAGGTGATGGAGTTGGAATCACCCGCCAGGATGCCCAGCACGCCGAGCTTCACCCCGATGTTCCAGAAAACGGTGGCCACGATGAGCAGTCCGCCCGATGGCAGCGTGCCGCGCGCGAGCCGGGCCATCAGCCAGAGCGCGACGGCGAGACCGGCGTTCATGCCCCAGCCGTAGGCCAGCGCATTGAGGGCGGCGGGATAGACGCGGCCATAGGTCAGGAATTCACAGCCGCCCAGGAAGGCGGGGGTGTGCAGCTTGATGGCGGCGATCACTCCGAGCGCCGAGGCGCCCAGCAGCCAGAGGATGGCAAAGGCCAGCAGCACGATCACCGGCACCTTGAGGGAGGCGTCGATTTCGCCGGATTCGGCGGAGGTGGGCTGGGCAGGTGCGGCGGACATCGGGGAAATTATTTTTTGGCGGCGTTGAGCTCGTCCACGGTGAGCTGCATGGCGCGTTCGATGGGCAGGCGGACGACCCGTTTGTCCTGGTCCACCCAGCCATAGCTGTGGGCGCTGGCGTCCTCCTGGGCATGGAGTTTCTGCAGGGTGTCCACGCGTTGCTGCGTGGTGTGGACGCCGTCGCCCAGCTCAACCTTCGGGAACTGCTTCACGTAGACGAACCAGAGCACGCCGAGAAACAGCGCGCAGCCGACGCAGGCGCGGATGACCGGCACGCCGCCGCAGCCACCGGAGGATTGGGAATGATCGTCACTCATGGAAGGTGAGGGATTCGGTGATGCGCGGGTCGCGGATCGGGATCAGTTTCGCGCCGGCCGTGTCGAGGCTGCGCAGGTAGGCCCAGATGCAGATGCCGCCGACGCCAACCACCGAGGCGGCGACCCAGACGAGGTTGAGCGAGAGGAAAGGCAGCGGATCCCCATGCCCGTCCTTCAGCGCGGGGAGGATGTTGTAGCAAAGGTCGACGAGGATGATCAGCGCGATCCAGACGCTGATGCGCGTCAGCCCGACCGCCGTGCTCTTCAGGCGATACGACAGCAGATACAAGAACGGGACAAAAAAGTGGCCAAAGAGGATGAGCATGCCGACCCATTTCCACTGATTGGGCTGGCCGTCGCTGTTGTTGATTTCGCGGAGGTTATACCAGAAGGTTTCCTCGGGGACGTTGGCGTTCCAGATGAGGAAATACTGGGAGAAGGTCACATACGCCCAGAAGATGACAAACGCATGGCCCAGCGTGCCGACGCAGTGCCAGTGGTTTTTGTTGAGCACGCCGCGGTAGTCGCCGCGCGCCGTGAGCCAGACCATGATGAAGACCGCAAAG
>CAIXIZ010000426.1 GCA_903919625.1 uncultured Verrucomicrobiota bacterium | reverse complement strand
AGTCCACCATGTTCCGCCTTCCCCATCCCAATATGAACCCCTCCTCCTTCCTCCGCAGCCTCGCCGGCGTGTTCGCGCTGGCCGCCTCCCTCGCCCTGCATGCGGCCGACAGTGCGCCTGCCGCCGCACCCGCACCGGCCGCCCCCCTCAAGGACATCCGCATCATTCTCCATACCAGCAAGGGTGACATCGCCGGCACGCTTTTCGCCAGCAAGGCGCCAGCAACCGTCGCCAACTACCTTAACCTTGCCTCCAAGGGCTTTTATGACGGCCTCACCTTTCACCGCGTCATCGCCGATTTTATGATCCAAGGTGGCGACCCGCGGGGCAATGGGACCGGAGGCCCAGGGTACGATTTCGGCGACGAAACCCGCAAGGACCTCAAGTTCGACAAGGCCGGCGTCTTTGCGATGGCCAATTCCGACCAAGGCAAGGCGGCGTACTCCAATGTCGGCATGACCAACGGCAGCCAGTTCTTCATCACCCACAAGGCCACCGCGTGGCTGGACGGACTGCACACCATTTTCGGCGAGGTGACCAAGGGCCAGGACGTGGTCAACAAGATCGCCATGGGCGACAAGATCACCAAGATCGAAATTCTCGACCCCCCTGACGCGCTCTTCAAGGCCCAAGCCGCGAATCTCGCGAAGTGGAATGCGGCGTTGAAGAAGTAGGCGGCCATTTTTGAACGTTGCACCCGTCCCGGCTCTCCCGAGCCGGGCCACGCCGTTCTTGCAGGACACCGGAACCCCGCCTGCAAATTTCCCCTTGCCGCCTGGCCTGCTCTGCGGCGTGATTGCCCGGCGTATGAACTCCGTCTACCTGCCCATCCTCATCCAGGCCATCCTCGCCGCCGGGCTGGCGATCGGCATCGTCGGCGTCAGCCACCTGCTCGGCCAGCGCGCCCGGAAAAACAAGATCAAGGACACCGCCTACGAGTGCGGCATCAAGGCCGACGGCCTGGTCCATACGCGCTTTTCGGTGAAATTTTATGTCACCGTGATGCTGTTCATCATTTTCGACATCGAGGTCGTGTTTCTCATCCCGCTCTGCTTCATCTACCGCGACTTTCTGGCCAATCATATCAGCATCGTCGGACCGATGATGTTCTTCCTGCTCGTGCTGGTGCTCGGCCTGTTTTACGAAGTGAAAAAAGGCGCCCTGGAGTGGGAAAAATGAGGCGGGCGGAGCAGGAAACCCCCATCACCCAAAGCCCGAAACCCCAACCCTGACCCGGCCCGAACGGAACTGTCCGGTTGGAAATGCGGCCGGCGGTTTTTTGCAATTTGAAATTTAACCTCTCATGCGGCTCGACAAAATCATTTCCCGCAGCCGCATCATTGACCTGCACAGCCAGGACATGGCGGGGGCGTTGCGGGAGCTCATCGCCGTCTCGGTCGCCCGGTTTCCCGACCTGAAGCCGGAGCCGCTGCTCAAGGGCCTGCTGGCGCGTGAAAGCACGATGACGACCTACCTCGGCGCGGGGGTCGCCCTGCCGCACGTCCGCCTGAAAATGGGCCGGCGGTACCTCCTGGCCATCGGCCGCAGCCGCACCGGCATCCGCCACGACGGGCCGAAGGACGACGATCAGGTCCATCTCAGCCTGATGCTGCTCGCCGACGAGCGCGCGCGCGACTACCTGCAGCTGCTGGCCTCGATCGCGCGGCTCGTGCGCGAACCGGCGCTCATCCGCAGCCTGATCGATGCGCCCACCCCGGGCGACCTGCACGAGCGGCTGCT
>CAIXIZ010000425.1 GCA_903919625.1 uncultured Verrucomicrobiota bacterium | reverse complement strand
CTGGCCTGATCCAACGTGAGAACGGTCAGCGCCAGGAGCAGAAACAGCCGGTAGGCCAGCAGGCGTTCAAGGTTTGATTTCGCCCTGGGGCTGGCGGAGGGGTCCGCTGCGCCCGTCAAGGCCGCCGCCGGCCGCGGCAGCTCCGGACCGGCTGTAGCGGAATGGGGGGACACAGGCGCGGGTGAGTCCGGTTCGGCGGGCATGGGGATGATTGCGAAGCTGAAGCGGAAACACCCGGAGGGACTCACTCCCCGCTGTCTTCGCCCCCGCCCAACGAGCCGCTGAGCGAGCCGCCTTCTTCGGATTCGACGCCGAGGCCGGCCTGGGTGCGGGAACGGAGCCGGTTTTTTTCAATATGTTTCAACGCCTCGGCCGAATAGCGCGTAAAGGGCACCGCCAGGAGACGTTCCTTGGCAATCGGCTTCTGGGTGACCTCGCAAATGCCATAGGTGCCGGCCTTCAGCCGCTGGATGGCGGCCTCGACCTCGGAAAGCGCCTCCTGCTCGTTGGCAACCATGCTGAGGGCGAAGTCGCGGTCAAACGTGTCGGTGCCGGCATCGGCCATATGCTGGCCATAGCTGGAAAGATCCCCCGCATCGTCTTTGGAGGAACGTTTCAAGGTGTCCTCGCTATGCTGGTCGATCTGGCCGGTGAGGTGCCCGCGGAGGTCGAGCAACAGCCGGTAATAGCGGCGGTACTTCTCCGGAATGCTGGTGTCGTCCTCCGGGGAGGGAGCCGATGCCTTGCGGGGATTGAAACCGAGGATGTCGGCCAGGGATGCGGCCTTGACATGATGGGGCTGCGCAGGGCGTTCCAACGCGGCACGGAGCTGCCCTTTCGCGGTTGTCCTGGCGGTGGTGGCCGCCGGGGCCTCGCTTTTGGTCTTGGTGCGGGCCTCGGCCTTGGCGGCGGCCCGGGCGTCGTCGAGAGAAAAGGCGACCGGGCGGGCGGGGGCCTTGGCCCGGCTTTGGGCAAGGATGCGGCTGCGCAGGCTGGCGCGGGCGGCCGATTCGGGTGCGGCGGCCGCAGGTTTTGTCCCGGCGGCGGGCGCCGGCTTGGCGGCCGCTTTGGGGGCGGGTTTGGCCGGCGGGACAGGTTTCGACGGCTTGACAGTTTTGGCAGATTTTTTGGACACGGGCTTCACGGGTTGTTTGCGAACGGGTTTGGCTTTGGAAACGGAAATTTTCCTGGCGGATTTTTTTTTGGAGGTGGACATGTTTTAGGGGTCAAGGTGGTGGGGGCGAAAGCGCCTCGGCGCAACGCGGGCAAGTCTCGCCATGGGCGGAGGCGGTGAGGGCCGGCACCCAGCGCCAGCAACGCGGGCAGCGGATGAGGCCCAGCCCGGCGGCCGGGCTGACCTTCACCTCCATCGCCGCTTCAGCCCGGCTGGCTTCCAGCGTCACCGACGAAACGATAAACAGTTCGGGCAGAAAATCGCGGTGCTTCAGCAGCACGCCCATGGCCGGATCACCGGCCGCGCCACCAATGGTGACGGCGGCGTCGAGCGATTTGCCGAGCCGGCCGGCAGCGCGATGGGGCTCGATGGCTTCATTGACCAGGGTCCGGACGCGGAGCAGCACGGCAAATTCCGCCTCAACCGGGGCATTGGACCAGGCGGCCGGGACGTCCGGCCAGTCCTGCAGGTGAACCGGATCGTCGCAAAACTCCCGGTTCACGGTCGCATACGACCAGGCCTCATCCGTCGTGAAGGTGAGCACCGGCGCCAGCAGACGGACCAGCGCCTGGAAAATGTGCCAAAGGGCGGTCTGGGCGGAGCGGCGGAGCGGTGCCGCGGTGCCCAGGGTGTAGAGCCGGTCCTTGAGGATGTCGTGATAGGTCGCGGACAACGTGACCGAGCAAAATTGGTTGCAGAGCTGGTAGACGCGGTGGAATTCGTAGGCGGCGTAGGCCTTGGTGCATTCGGCCACAAGGTTTGCGGCCTGATGCAATGCCCATTGGTCGAGCAGGTGGAGCTTCGCCGGGGCGATCGCGTCCCGATCGGGCGCAAAATCAAACAGGTTGGAAAGCTGGTAGCGAAACGTATTGCGGATCAGCCGGTAGGTTTCACCGACGTGGGAGAGGATTTCCTTGGAGATCGGGATGTCGTCCCGGAAATCCTGCGAGGCAATCCAGAGCCGGATGACATCGGCCCCATAGTCGGCCACGTAGGCATCGCTCGTCTGCGGCTTCGCGTATGTGCTGCTCTTGGAAATTTTGTTGCGCTCGTGATCGACGATGAAGCCGTGCGTGAGGACGGCCTTGTAGGGGGCCGCCCCGAAGGCGATCACACTGGTCCAGAGCGAGGACTGAAACCAGCCCCGGTGCTGGTCGCTGCCTTCGAGATAAAGATCGGCGGGCCATTGGGTGCCGCCCTGGCCGCGCCTGAGCACGGCGGCATGCGACGAGCCGGAATCTATCCATACATCCAGGGTGTCGCGGCCACAGGCCAGCGACGCTGGCGCCGGCCAGCCGGCCGGGAGCGTGACGCCTTCCAGGATCTGGGCGGGCGAGGCGTCATACCAGAAATTGGTGCCGCGCGTGGCGAATTTGTCCGCGATGGCGCGGGTGACGCCAGCGTCGAGGTAGGCCTGCTTTTGGTCGTCGTAAAACGCCGGGATCGGCACGCCCCACGAACGCAGGCGGCTGAAGCACCAGTCGGGGCGGGATTCGACCGCCCCACGGATGCGCGCCTCGCCCCAGGCGGGAATCCAGCCCTGGACGGCGGCAATTTTTTTGATCTCGGACAAGGCCTGGTCCCGGACGCCGGCCTGATCCAGCGAAACGAACCATTGGTCGACCGCCCGGAAAATGATGGGGGTTTTGGAGCGCCAGCAATGCGGGTAGCTGTGCAGATGTTTCGCCTTGGCCAGCAGGGCACCGGTTTCGGCGAGCTTCCGGAGGACGCCCAGATTGGCGGGCGAAGGCTTTTTCGCGGCCAGGTCCTCGACCGTCTCAAGCGCCGTGAGGCCGACCAAATCGGCCGGAACCTTGCCATCGTCCAGATAGCGGCCGTCATCGCCCACCGGGCAGTAAATCTCGAGCTGGTACTTCAGGCCGGTGAGATAGTCGTCGGCGCCGTGACCGGGGGCGGTGTGCACGGCGCCGGTGCCGCTGTCGGTCGTGACATAATCCGCCAGGACGACCGGTGAAGCCCGGTCAATAAACGGATGGCGCGGGGCAAGCTTTTCGAGCACGGCTCCCTTGCGGGTCTGGGCGATGGTGGGCGGCGCTTCAATCTTGGCGGCCTTCAGGACTGATCCCAGCAAGGCCCCGGCAACAATGATGCGTTCCGCCCCGAGATCGGCCACCACATAGTCGACTTCCGGATGCAGCGCAATCGCGAGGTTGGCGGGAATGGTCCACGGTGTCGTGGTCCAGATGACGATAGAAAGCGGCTTGTCCGCCGGCAGCCCGAATTTCTCCGCCTCGGCGGCGGGCACGGTGAATTTCACCCAGATGGCGACCGAGGTGTGGTCCTGATATTCGATCTCGGCCTCGGCCAGGGCCGTTTCAAAGGGAATGCTCCAGTAAACGGGCTTCTTGCTGCGATAAACCAGGCCATGCGCGACGAAAGCGGCGAAGGTCCGGACAATGTCGGCCTCAAAGGCGGGGGCCTTGGTCTTGTACTCGTTCTTCCAGTCGGCCAGCACGCCGAGGCGCTTGAACTGGGCGGTCTGTGTGGCGATCCATTTTTCGGAAAACGCGTCGCACCGCGCGCGCAGCTCGGCCGTTGTCAGGGTCAGCTTTTCCTCCCGGATTTCACGCGACACCTTCTGCTCGATGGGGAGGCCGTGGCAATCCCAACCCGGCACATATGGTGTGCGGTGGCCGCACATCGACTTGTAGCGATTGACGAAATCTTTGAGTGATTTGTTGAGCGCGGTGCCAATGTGGACATCGCCGTTGGTGAAAGGCGGGCCGTCGTGCAAAACGAAGGCAGGCGAGGTGGCGCGGTGCTGCTGGATGGCGGCATACAGGCCTGTTTTTTCCCAATGGGCGACCCGCCCGGGCTCCCGCTGGGCCAGGCCGGCCCGCATGGGGAAGTCCGTCTTAGGGAGCTGCAGCGTGTCTTTAAGTTCGAGCGCCATGCCAAAAGAAAACGCGCGAGGCTAGGCTGCGCCGCGAGTGAGTCAAGGCTGGGGGCAGTGGTCGGCGATCAGCGTTCAGCCATCAGCTTGCTCCACCTTCAAACCGACAAGATTCGAGGCTGAAAGCGGACAGCTTCCGGCCTCACTTCCACCCGGTGACCGTCCCGACGAGGGCTTCCATGCACTCCAGCTTGGCCTGGGGCAGGATGCCGTGGCCGAGATTGAAGATGTGACCGGGCAGGCCGCGCATGGACTCGAGGAGGCGCGTCGTCTCGTGGCGGACGATGGCGGGCGTGGTGTTGAGCAGGACCGGATCGAGATTGCCCTGCACGGCGACGTTCGCCGGGAGCGAGCGGCGGACGATGGCGAGGTCGCTGGTCCAGTCGACGCTCACGACGCGCGCGCCGGCGAACGCCTGGTCCGTGACGTGCGGTGCGGTGCCCTTGGCGTAGATGATGATGGGAAACTCCCGCGGCAGGGCGGCGATGAT
>CAIXIZ010000424.1 GCA_903919625.1 uncultured Verrucomicrobiota bacterium | reverse complement strand
GGTTACACTTTTCTGGTGCGAAATGCAGGAAGGCGTACGGCCACAAAAGCCGGCGATACTGTTATTGAAACCGCTCTAGAGCACTCCGGCACTGTAGGCCACGTCGGTGACGTGGCAGCCAGGTCAGCGACCTGGCCTACAATTGAATTCGACGTCGTGCCTGCACCCCGGGCCAGGCGTAATCACCCCAAAACTCAAGGGAGATGGGGATGAACTTTCTCCATCCGCTGCGCCAGCTCCACGTCCTTCGCCGTGACTTTGCCGCCGGCAGCGTGCGTGTTCAGCCGGACGGAGACGCGGTTGTAGACATTGGTCCACTCCGGGTGGTGGTCGAGCTCCTCGGCCTCAAATCCGACACGCACCATGTAGGCCAGGGCATCCCGGAATGTTTCAAACGAGAAAGTTTTTGCCAGGGCGTCGCGTTCCAGGGTCCAGCCGGACAACCCGGTCAGCGCGGCCTGAATTTCCGCCAGAGTGAGGGGATGCGGTTTCATGATCCCATGGTGTCACGGCTGCGTGCGACCGTCAAACGGGATCGGCATTTGCGGGGCGAGGCCACCCCGCCTACAGCCGGACCTTGGTTCACGTCGGTTGCTGCTGGGATATGCAATGCAAGGTGCCGAGGCCGAGCACCAGTTCCACGCAGTCGATCGGGATGATCTCCCGGCCGGGGAAACACCCTTTGAGAATCTCGGCGGCCTCGGCATCCCGCCGGGGTTGGCGAAAGGAGGGCATGAGCACGGCCCCGTTGATCACCAGGAAATTGGCGTAGCTCGCCGGCAACCGCCGGCCGTCGCAAAACACCGCCCGCGGCATGGGCAGCTCGACAACCGTGAATTTTTTGCCGGCCGGGGTGCGCAGCGCCCGCAGCCGCGCCAGGTTTTCGCGCAACGCCCCATGGTTGGCATCGCGGCGGTCGCGCTCGACAGCGGTCACGATGCCATCGGCGCAGAAAAAGCGGCTGAGGTCGTCCACATGGCCGTCGGTATCGTCGCCCACGATGCCGTGGCCGAGCCAGAGCACGTGCCGGATGCCGAGCATGGCGCGGAGTTCCCGTTCGATCTCGGCCCGGCTGAGCGACGGGTTGCGGTTGGGGTTGAGCAGGCAGGCCTCGGTGGTGAGGAGCAGACCGGCACCGTTGTCATCGTTTGAGCCGCCTTCCAGCACCAGCGGGCTGGCGAACCGGCGCAGGCCCAGCCTACGGGCAATACGGGCCGGGATGGCATTGTCCCGTTGCCAGCGCGGATATTTTCCGCCCCAGGCGTTGAATGCCCAATCGGTCGCGGCCACCTCGCTGGTGCGGGTGTTTTTCACAAAGATCGGGCCATGGTCGCGGCACCAGGCATCATCCGTCGGATGGGCAAACAAGGTGATGCGCGCGAGGTCCGCCCGGGCCTGGCGCAGGAGCGAACGCGCGCGCGGCTGCAACAGTTGCGGGCAGTTGATCCGCACCGCTTCGTAACGGGAAATCACCGCCGCAATCTCGGCAAACTTTGCCGGAATCGGACGGAAATGACGCGGCCAGGTCGCCAGCCGGTGCGGCCAGGACAGCCACACGGCGGCCTGGGGTTCCCACTCGGCGGGCATCCGGAAGCCCAGCTTCGCCGGGGAAGCAGTTCTGGATTTGGGTGATTTGGCCTTGGTTTGCACGGGCAGACGGTTCGCGGGACAGTGGTAAAATCAGTCGAGCATACGCTTGGTCAGGCCGCCATAGGCGTCAATCCGCCGGTCGCGCAAAAACGGCCAATGGGTCCGGGTGTCGTCCACCTGGGCGAGATCCACCTGCACGAGCAGCACCTCCTCCCTGGTCGCGCCCGCCTTGGCCAGCATTTCGCCACTCGTGCCAGCCACAAAACTCCGGCCCCAGAACTCCAGTCCGTCGCCACCGGCCGGGCGCTCGCGGCCAACCCGGTTGACGGCAGCGACGAAGCAGCCGTTGGCGACGGCATGTGCGCGCTGGATGGTTTCCCAGGCGGCGTACTGCTTGGCCCCCAGCCGGCGTTTTTCCCGCGGATGCCAGCCGATGGCGGTGGGATAGAAAATGATCTCGGCCCCCGCCAGTGCCGTGAGCCGCGCCGCTTCGGGAAACCATTGGTCCCAGCAGATCAGGACGCCGATTTTGCCAAACTTGGTCGTCCAGGCGCGAAAACCCGAGTCGCCGGGCGTGAAATAGAATTTCTCATAAAACAGGGGGTCATCCGGGATGTGGGCCTTGCGGTAGCGGCCCAGCAGCGTGCCGTCGGCGTCAATGATGACGGCGGTGTTGTGGTACAGGCCGCGGGTGCGCTGCTCAAAAAGCGAGGCGACCACCACCACGCCATGCTGCCGGGCAAACTGCTGGAACAACGCCGTAGTCGGGCCCGGGATTTTCTCGGCCAGGGCGAAATTGGCGTAATTTTCGCTCTGGCAAAAATAGGGCGTCTGAAACAGTTCCTGCGTGCAAATGATGTTGGCCCCGCGCCGGGCCGCCCGCGTGGCGAGCGCGAGCGTCTTCGCCAGGTTCGCCGCCGGGTCGGCGACGCAGGCGTGCTGAAGGAGAGCGAGCGTGACCTGGGACATGCCAGAGATTTTAGCGCGAAGCAGCCCGGAGGCAAAGCGGCAAAATGGGAAAAGTTAAGGGGGAAGCCAGGAAACCAGGAAACGGGCCCGTCTCAGGCAAAGACTGAAGGGCTGAAAGGCTGAAGGACTGAACCAGGCCACCAACACAAACGCATGAAGAATTCAGAAACCATGAAACCAGAAACCAGCCTGCTCACTACCGGCTAACGCCGGCGAATCCCAAATTTAAGCTTTCCTCTTTCAGATAGCGCGCTCCGCGCGCCAATCCGCAATCCCCATTCCGAAATCCGAATTCCGCCATCCCTCCTCCGATTCCTGGTTTCCTGGCTTCCTCCTTAAATATCCGCGTTCCGTATTCCGAAATGACGGCTTCTTTCCCTTTTACTGAGGTTCGCAAAACGACCTGACAATCTTTGCGGCAGATTCCCGCTTCTCCCGAAGCGGGCTACGGGGAAAACGAAGCCCAGCCAGCGGCCACTTCAATAGACCACTTTGTTCAGCGGATACTCCACGATGCCCTCGGCGCCGAGTGACTTGAGCTGCGGGATGATCTCGCGAACCACGCTTTCATCAATGATGGTCTCGAGCGCGATCCATTCAGGATTGCTGAGCGGCGAAATGGTCGGATTGCGGAGCGCCGGAATGGCCTGGAGGATGGCGTCGAGGGCCTTTTTGGGCGCGTTCATCTTGAGGCCGACCTTGCTTTCGGCCTCCAGGGCCCCGCGCAGGAGCAAGGCGATAGTCTCAATTTTTTTGCGTTTCGCCGGATTGGCCCAGCTCGACTTGTTCGCGATGAGCTTGGTGTTCGTCTCCAGCAGCGTATCCACGATGCGGAGCTTGTTGGCGCGGAGCGACGAGCCGGTTTCGGTGATGTCCACGATGGCATCGACGAGGTCGGGCACCTTCACCTCGGTGGCACCCCAGGAAAATTCGACCTCGACCGGAATCTTTTTGGCCGCGAAGTAGCGTTTCACGGTGCCCACCAGCTCGGTGGCGACGCGTTTGCCCGCGAGCTGTTCGGGCCGGGTGATGGCCGAGGCTTCGGGGACGCAGAGCACCCAGCGCGACTTGAGGGTGGAAGCCTTGCTGTAAATCAGGTCGCAGACTTCGACGACATCGGACTCGTTCTCCTGGATCCAGTCGAGGCCGGTGAGCCCGCAGTCAAAAAAGCCATGCTCGACGTAGCGGCTGACCTCCTGGGCGCGGACAAACCGCCCGTCGAGCTCCGGGTCGTCGATGGCCGGTTTGTAGGAGCGCGAGCTGGCGGTGATCTTCCAGCCGGCTTTGGCGAAAAGATTCTTGGTGGATTCCTCAAGGCTGCCCTTGGGCAGCCCGAGCATCAGGAGCGGTTTTTTCTCGGCAGACACAGCGCCCACGGCACACCGCTCCGCCCGCGTCTTCAAGCCTATTTCGCCTCCCCGGCGCCAGGTTGATTTGACATGGTTTCGGTCCATGGTATCAAACCAATGCGCAGTCACACCGCGGCCCCCTTACTTCCCACGCCGAAATCATGCGCACCGACCCCAAGCCCTATATCATCCTCGTTGAAGACGAGGCCCATCTGGCCCGGCTGGTAGCCACTCATCTGGAAAACGCCGGGATGGAGGTGCAGGCCTATGACCAGGCCGCGCCCGCGCTGCGTTTCCTCAAGCGTAATTTTGCCAACCTGCTGTTGCTGGACGTGAACCTGCCGGACATGACCGGCTTTGAGCTGCTCACCGAGCTGCATCGGTGCGACATCCGCGTTCCGACGATCTTCCTGACCGGCAACACGCTCGAGACCGACAAGCTTCAGGGTCTCGGGCTGGGCGACGATTACATCTCGAAGCCCTTCAACTATGCGGAGCTCGTGGCCCGCATCCATGCGGTTCTGCGGCGCGCCGGACGGCGCGCCGACCTGAACGTGACCGAAAACGTCGCGGTGGCGGACGCACCCTTCGAGTTCTGCGGTGCGCACATTGTGCCCGCCCGGCTGGAGGTGACCTTTCCCGACGCGCCACCGGAGAAGCTGGGCCGCAAGGAACTCGGCATCATCGCCCATCTTCACGCCAACCGCAGCCAGGTGCTCACGCGGGAGGCGCTCATCCATGCGGTCTGGGGGGAGCACGCCAACGTCACGAGCCGCTCGTTGGACCAATATGTCGCGCGCATCCGCCTGATGTTCCGCCACCACGGGCTGTCCCTGGACTGTTTCCGGACCGTTCACGGCATCGGTTATATCTTTGACCCGGAAGGCACGGCCGACAAAGGCAAATGACGGCCTGATCCCTGCGCCATTTCAGATCTAGCCTGCCCGCTTTGAGGCCGGACGCGACCGCTAGGCGCCGACAGGCTCCGTTGTAGGCCAGGTCGCTGACCTGGCTGGCCGAATCCCGCCGCTCCCGTGGCGGGCTACAAATGCAACGCAACCCTGCGTCTGAGCGCAGGGAAGCTGGCGCGCCGCCTGCCATTGCCCAACCCTCGCTCAAAACAGCTCGGGTTGCGCATAGCGCCGCCGTGCCTCCGCCAGGGTGCCGCGCATTTCCATTGCTTCCAGCAGGCGGAACAGTTCCTCCGGCCGTGGCGTGGGCGGCTCTGCGGCAACGACGGGCAGGGCCAGGTTCAGGGTCGTGAGCTGCCGGTTGCGTCGCAGGCGTTCCACGTCGGCCGCAACGGATGCACGAAACCGTTCCGGAGCCAGCCCGCCCGCATGGGCGAGCACGCCTTCCAGGCTGCCGTGCTCGGCCAGCCATTTCGCGGCCGTTTTCGGGCCGACCCCGCTGACACCAGGGATGTTGTCGGAAGCGTCGCCCACGAGCGCGAGATAGTCGGCGATTTGCGCCGGGGACACGCCGAATTTTTCGCGCACGCCGGCCGCATCGAGCAGCCGCCAGCCGAGTTTCGGGTTGGCCGAGGGTGGCGGCAGGAGAATCTTGATCCGCTCATCCACAATCTGGGCAAAATCCTTGTCGGAGCTGACAATGAGTACGTCATGGCCGGCGCGGGCCAAGGCGACCGCCTGGGAGGCCAGCAGATCATCACTCTCGACGCCGTCCTGTTCGATGCCTGCTCCGCCCAGGGCGCGGGTGAGCGCTTTCAGCGGCTCGATTTGCTTTTGCAACGGCTCGGGCATCTCGGCCCGTTGCGCCTTGTATTCCGGGTGCAGCGCCAGCCGGTCCTGCGAACCGCCGAGATCGAAAAATACCAAGGTGGCGGCGGGGCGTTCCTGGTCGGCGAGCATCCACAGCGATTTGACCCAGCCATGCAATGCACCGGTCGGAAATCCATCCGAGCGGGTCAGTTCCGGCAGCCCATGAAAGCAGCGGTAGGCGAGGTTAAAGCCATCAATCAGAAGCCATTTTGCCATGGGCGTCAGCAAGGCCCGCCACCCGCAGTCATGCAACTCCGCAGTGTGGACTGTGCCCCAGTTGCCCTGCGGGTTTCATGACCCGCCTCCTGGGGGATTTTTTGGGAATGCGGAATTTGGATTTCGGAATGCGGATTTCCAAAACATCGGAACCGGCTGCTGGGGCATGGCGCGGGCCGGGGGCCCACTCAAGCGGGCGGGCCGAAGTGGGCGGCGAAACTGTCATAAGCGGCGCAGTCGGACAACATGTAGTGAATTGCGTTCATGAGCGGGCCGACAGTCACCAGGCCGGAGAGGACCGCCTTGTCGCCAATTTTATCGGTCACGATGAAGGCCGGCCGTTGGTTGATTTGGTGCGCATGAAATTCGGCCGTGCTCGCGGCGACTTTCGCCACCACGGCGGCGGCGGTGGCGCGGGCCCGGAGCATTTTGGGGGCGAGTTTCCCCGCTTTCGCGGCGACGGCGACCGCCACGGCCAGATCGCCAATCTTTTTGCCGTCGCGCATGGCGGCATGGGCCAGGGCCAGCCGGACGGTGTCATCCGTCGCACCGAGCGCCCGCGCGGCTTCAGCCACATGGTTGGCCGCACGATAGTTGCCCTGGCGCGCGGGCTCGACCCAGCCCGAATCCAGCTTGAACGGCGAACGCATGACCGTGCCGCTGCGGCGGTAAAACCAGTCGCACTGCGCAGCCGAGGCTGGGAAGTCGCCGGGATTCATCAACGCGATGCGCCACTGGAAATCCACTTTGCCGGCAAACTGCGTCTTGACCGACGCCCAGGCCGGTTCGGCCCAGAGACACCAGGAAGACATGATATCAAGATAGTAGGTGACGGTGACAGCGGCGGGCATGGGAGAAGGATTGGCCACGGAAAAGCACAAGGAGCGCAGCAGGGATATGCCAGCCAGAAAACTCAGCAGCGGTCTCCCCAATGGAATTGCAGAGGAAGAGGCCGAAGCTCGGCTGATTTGTTTTTAGCCGAAAACTTCGCAGGAAAATCAGGGGTTCGGCCTGGTTGGACTCATTTTTTGCCGCCGCCGAACAGATCCTTAATGCCGCCGACGGCATTCTTCGCGGCGTCGGTGGCGCCCTTGGTGGCATCCTTCACCCCTCCAATAACTGCGGTACCGGCATTCATCACGGCGTCCTTGCCGACAATGATAACGCCTGCCGAGACATTCTTCATGACCGCCCCCACCAGTTGATCCGGGGAAATGCCTCCCTCCTTGGTGCCGAGGTCGTCCATGGCGATGTCAGGCATCGGCAGCGGAGGAATGACCACACCCGCCAGGCCGACGGAGACCTTGGCATTGGTGAGCCGGAATTTCTTCACCTCAAATTTCACCGGCTTTCCATTGGTGGCCGTGGGCGTGCCCGCTCCGGCACTGGTCCCGCCAAATTTTTGGATGTTGGCGAGGATCTGGGCGATATTGCTGTCGGTAAGCCTGGATTCGTAGTCGAATTCCGGTGCATCGATCAGGAGCTCGTTGATGATGATGTGGTCGCCCGTGAGTGAAAACGGCGCGACGCTGAGATGAATTTTACCGAGAGAGAAAGCCTGGGGGTTTTTCCAGCCCGGCGGGTTGGCCACGGTCAGGCCGGTGAGCGTGCCGCTGCCGGTGAACGGGGAGATGCTGGCCCCCGCGAGGTTCACATCCGTCAGCGTCAGCTTGGGGCCGAAACTGTTGACTCCCGCCTTGACGATGCTGCCCAGGGAGGTGGCGATCAGCACGAGGCCGGCGAGACCGAGAACCAGCACAATGCCAAGGGACCAAAGGAGGATTTTTTTCATGGAAATAGATTGTGGCCGAGCTAACACGCCGGGGGCGGCAGAAGCAAGCCTTGGGCGGCATCGCCCGGTGCGGAAGAGTCGGCCGCGGTGAGGCCGGGTGGAGCGCGTTGTCCCTAACGCGCTCAACCGGTTGGGGACAACCGGTTCCACCTGGTTTCCGCGCGTAGGGGCGTTGCTTGTCGACGCCCGGTTTGTCTTTGGCTTGGTTGTAGCCGGCCTCGCTGAGGCCAAAGCGGGGTCACCGACCCTGGCCACATTGTGGTTGGATGGTGGAGCGCGTTGTCCCTAACGCGCAGAACCGGTTGGGGACAACCGGTTCCACCTGGTTTCCGCGCGGTAGGGGCATTGCTTGCCGACGCCCGGTTTGTCTTTGGTTTGTTGTAGCCAGCCTCGCGGAGGCCGGATCCGGGGTCGGCCCCCCGCTCACACCGCGACCAGGTCCTTTTCCACCTTGAGGTTGTCGATGATG
>CAIXIZ010000423.1 GCA_903919625.1 uncultured Verrucomicrobiota bacterium | reverse complement strand
CGGTTGCCAACCCCAGGCTGCCCGCGCGCTGCGTGAAGACCAACGCCCCGGTCACCGCCGGCGAGCAGAAGGAGAAGACGTTGTATTGGGCGACGCCCTGGATCTACCTTAGCATCCTAATCAGCCTCCTGCTCACGCTGATCCTCTACCTTATCCTTAGGAAAAAAATCAAGCTGGTCGTGCCGATTTCGGCAAAGGCCAGTCGGAGCATAACCGTCAGCAACTGCGTTGCCGCCAGCCTGATTTTCGTGGGGCTGTTCGTCCTGATTTATGGCGGCATCAACAGTGCGACGACTGCCATCATTTTCGGCATCCTGATGATGCTGGGCGGGCTGATCTTTGCCCTGCTCAGGGGCCAAAACCTGCGCGTCTCGCGCATCCGCAACGGCGAAGCCTGGCTCGCGGGCGCCGGCCCGGAATTTTTGGCATCGCTGCCCGCATACAAGTGAGGCAGGCTCGGGCATGGCTGAACTATCCCGCCTCGCCCAGCAGATGCAGTTTATCCTCGAGGCTGACCGGCTCAAGGAGGTCTTCCGTCAATCGCTGCTCACCCACAGCCGCCGCCGGGAAAACGACGCCGAGCATTCCTGGCATCTCGGCCTCATGGTCATCGTCCTCGCCGAACACGCCAACTCCCCCGCCCTCGACCGGCTGCGCGTGCTCAAAATGCTGCTCATCCATGATCTCGTCGAAATCGACGCCGGCGACACGTTTGCGTATGACGAGGCCGCGCTCGCCGGCCAGCATGCCCGTGAAGTGCGCGGGGCCGAGCGTGTTTTCGGCCTGCTGCCCGCCGATCAGGCCGCCGAGTTCCGCGCGCTGTGGGACGAGTTTGAGGCGAAACAGACTCCCGAGGCGAAATTTGCCGCCGCCCTCGACCGCCTCCAGCCCATGCTGCTCAATGCCAGCACGGAAGGCGCCGCCTGGCGCAAGCATGGGGTGAAATTCGCGCAAGTTCGCGATCGCAACGCCCATATGGCCAACGGTTCCGCTGCGCTTTGGGATTATGCCACCAAAATGATCGAGGCCGCGGCCGACGCCGGCCATCTGGAACGGTGACCGGGCCCCACCGGCCACAACGCAGCCGTCCCACGTTACAACCAGCTGCCAGTAAGCTTTTTCATCAGGCGGAAAAAACGAAGGGCATCGCGCACCGGGCTGATTTTGCTCTGTTCCTCGCCATAGATGGTGCTCACGGGCACGCTGGTGACCGGACAGCCGGCGCGGACCGCCCGCACCAGCATTTCGGTCTCAAAGTCGAAATGGTCGCTCTCTCCCAGTACTGCCGCGACCCGGTCCCGCGCGACCAGGCGGAAACCGCATTGGGTGTCGGGAATGCGGGTGCCGCAGACGCGGCTGATGCGCCACGACATGTAACGGTTCACGCAACGGCGCACAAAGGGCATGGTGCGGGTGTCTTCGAGCCGGTTGCCGACCACCAGGCCGGCCCCGGCCTCCGCCGCCGCGACAAAACGTGCAATCTCCGCCGGGGCGTGCTGCCCGTCACCGTCCAGCAGGACGATGTAACGCGCGCCGCGCTCGGCCAGCGCCAGCAGGCCCGTCTTGATGGCGGCGCCTTTGCCCCGGTTGACGGGATGGCGGATGACTTTCGCGCCAGCGGCCTCGGCCTGCGCCGCGGTGGCGTCGGGCGAGCCATCATCCACCACCCAAACCTCATCCACATGCGGCAGGGTGGTGCGCACGACTTCCGCGATATGACGCGCTTCGCGATACGCGGGGACGAGGGCGACCACGCGGGGTGCGGAGTCGGTGGACTGGGTGAGGGAGGGAGGAGTGCTCATGCGGCGCGGTGGCGCCTGGCCGGACCGCACATATCAGGACGCTTTATCGCCCGCCGGGGCGGGCTTGGCAACATTGATCCCAATGACAACCGGTTCCCGAATCACCCGTTAAACGGGCCATCATCTGCCTCGCACCTCCCGGCCTCATTTGCAAATGGGCTGCCCCCGACAAGGCCTAGGTTTGACACCCACCGCCTGTGCATGAGTATTTGGGCGATGCTATCTGCCCTTGCACTGCCTGAACTGTCATCCGCGAGCCGGGTGATGATTCTGGCGCCGCATCCCGATGATGAAGCCCTCGCCGCCGGAGGACTGATCCAGCATGCCGTCGCCAAGGGGGCTGCGGTACGGGTGGTGTTTGCCACTGACGGCGACAACAATCCCTGGCCCCAACGCTGGCTGGAACGTCGCTGGGTGATTGGTCCGGAAGGCCGTGGCCGCTGGGGTGTACGCCGGCAGGAGGAAGCAAGACATTCTCTCACGACACTCGGCCTGAAGGAGGACGGAGCAGATTTTCTGGGGTTTCCTGATGCCGGACTGGCCAGACTTTGGGCCCAACGTGACGGCCCCGTGCTGGCGGCCTTTGCGCGAACCCTGGCTTCGTGGGCACCCTCCTGGCTCATTGTCCCGTCCGCCCGGGACAGCCACCCTGACCATCCGGCGGTCTATCACTTCGCCCAGTCCGCTCTGGTGCAGACCGGTCAGGCTCCGGCGGTGTATTCCTATCTGATCCATCGCGGGTGGTTTCGTCCGCCGGCGGAGGGGTGCAGGCTCGCTCTCACCGCCACCCAACAGGAGACCAAGTTGCGCGCCATCCTCTGCCATGAGACCCAGATGGCGCTCAGCCGCAGCCGGTTCACCGCCTACGCGCAGGCCGAGGAAATTTTCACCCCCGAACCTCTGCCTGCCCCGGAGAAAGCGGCCGGCACCGTGTTCCAACCCGCCTTTTCCAGCACATGACCAGCCTCCGTCTGCAAACCGTCGTCCTCATCTGCGTCACCGGACTCATGTTCTGGTGGCGACTTGGCTTCCTCGGCCTCTTCGACCCGGACGAGCCATTTTACGCCCAGACCACGCGGGAAATGGTCCAGGCCCATGACTGGGTCACCCCGCAGATCTTCGGCCAGCCCCAGTTTGAAAAGCCGATTTTCTTCTATTGGCAGACCATCGTCGCCCAGCAGCTTTTCGGCGACAATGAGCTCGCCGCCCGCGTGCCTTCGGCGCTGTTCGCCACCGGACTGGTTTTTCTGACCTGGATTTTTGGCCGTCGGCTGCTCTCCCCCCTGGCCGGCTTTCTGGCTGCCGTGGTGCTGGCGACCGGGATGGAGTATATCTTCATGGCGCGGCTGATGCTCACGGACATCTCGCTGGCTTTTTTTGTCACGGCGGCGCTCTACTGCCTCTGGCGGGCGGCGCATGAGGAGGAGCACCGCGACCGCTGGGTGATCCTGCAGTTTGTGGCGTCCGGCCTGGCCACGCTGACCAAGGGGCCGCTGGGGGTGCTGTTGCCGGCGCTGGGCGGCATGTGCTTCCTCTGGCTGACCCGCACCCGTGCGCCCTGGCGCGGACGCGGCCTGTGGATTGGCCTCATGGCCTGGCTCGTCATCGTCGTGCCCTGGTATGCCGCCATGTTCGTGAAATTTGGCTGGGAATACTGGGACAAGTTTTTCGTGCACGAAAATTATGGCCGCCTCATCACCGCCGAACATCCCCGCAACAACGCGCTCTTCGGCTTTTATGACTCCGGGCTGTCCTATTATCCCGCCATGCTGCTCATCGGTTCGCTGCCCTGGATTCCGCTGGTGCCCGCCGCAGCGGCGCGGGCCTGGCGCGCGGCCGGCACCCATCGGGGGGTGAAGTTCATCGTGTGCTGGTCGCTGCCCACGCTGGTCTTCATGACCATCGCCCAGAGCAAGCTCCCCAGCTACATCTTTTTTCTTTTCGTGCCCCTTGCCCTGCTGGTGGCGCACACGCTTGAGTCCTGGCTGAAGGACGGTCTGGGCGGGCCGGTGGAACGCATGGTGGCGGGCGGACTCGCCCTCCTGCAGGCGACGGCCCTGCTCGTGGCCACCAGCATCAAGCCGGAGTATCAGGCCTACCGTTGGGCGGCGCTCATCATCAGCGCCCCGCTCGCCGGCGCTGCGGCGCTGCTGCTGCTGGGCCGGATTCGGGGCTGGGCGATCACTTCGTTTGTGGCCAGCGCGACCATCCTCGTGGTCGCCTTCACGGGCCTCGCGCCCGACCTCGAGGCCCATGTCTCCTCCAAAGGCATCCTCGCCCGGATTGCCGGGATTCGGCATCCGGGGGAGAAGATTGTCACCGTCAAGTTCATGGTGCGTTCGGTCGATTATTATTATGCGCCGCCCGACGCCGTCGTGCACAGCAACAGCAACCCCTGGTATTCACCGCATCCCATCAAGGTGGTGGTGGGCGACCAGGGTCTGGCGGAATACGCGGCCAACAACGGGGGGAGTGTGCTCTGCGTCACCCAGGCGGTGGACCTGAAAGGCCTGAGCGAACCGGCGGGCTCGGCCTTGCACGGTCACTGTGAGCAGCTCGCCCAAGTCGGCGACCGGGTCATCTTCCGGGTGACGGTGCCGCCCCATGTCGCGGTGAACTAGAGCGGTTTAAATTGAACTGCAGCCGTTCCGTTAGGTGAACTGGTCAAACTCCGACTTCACTGACGGAGGGTCTTTTGTGAAAGTGTAACCTAATAGGTTACACTTTTCCGGTGCGAAATGCAGGATGGCGTACGGTCTCAAAAGCCGGCTATACTTTTAT
>CAIXIZ010000422.1 GCA_903919625.1 uncultured Verrucomicrobiota bacterium | reverse complement strand
CCCGGAGCTTGCTCCGGGGGTCTTTGTTTCATGATCCGGGTTCATCCGTGCAATCCGTGGTCCAATTGAATTGGTGGAGAAGGGTTTTGTTGTCCGGTGGGCGGGTCAGTTGGCGGGCTTGTCCCAGCTCAGCACGACCAGCGAAACCCCCTGGCGGGGGAGGGTGAATTTGAGCGTGGCCGCACCGGCGGCGACCGGCACGGCCGCGGGCGCATCGGCGAGCTGGCCGAGCTGGCCGGCGGCCACGAGCTGCCTGTATTGGTTGTTGTCCGGACCGGCGGGCGAGCCCAGGCGCTTCCATGCGGCGAAGGCGTTGCTGTGTTCTTCGTCGATGCGCCAGTGGGTGAGCCGGGCGTTGCCCGCCGCGGCGGCCGGCAGCCCCGTGACCGCCAGCGCGACCTCGGCGGCGGGGCCGGGCACGTCGTCGTCATGGTAGTGCCAGACGAGGACGGCCAGCTGGTGGGCGTCGAGGCTGGCCAAGGCGGCGACATCGGCATTGGCCCCGCGCACACCGCTGCGGACAATGACGTCGGGCGGAACCTCGGCGGAGCTGGTGACGGCGACACGCTGGCCGGACATTTTGCCGAACAGGCGGAAGGTGTTGAGCACGGGCAGGTCGATGCCATTGGTCGCGAGCACGCGGAAGCCGGCGAAAAAGGGCTGGTCCTCAAACTCAAACGCCCAGGTCGTCACCCCCTCGAGATTGACGCCGGCGCGGTCGGCCATGGCCAGCTCGCGGCCGAAGGTCGCCGCCGTGTAGCTCGAATAGAGGGTGCCGTTGCGGTAGTTGTTTGCCAGATATACGCTGGCCGTGCAGGCCGCACAGGTGTCGGGGTCGGACTCGCCGATGACAATGGGGGTGCGCCGCAGCTCGGGATGGGCGCCGATCAGGGTGAAACCGTCGCTGATGTTGCGGAGCTGGTTGGAAATGCCCATCCGCACATGACCACCGGTGGTGACGGTCCGGCCGTTGGTGTCGATGTAGGACGGCGAGCCCTTCGCGTGAAACGAAATGAAGTCGAGCGGCGTGCCTTTTTCACCCGTCGCGAAATTGGTGCCACGCAGGTTGTGCTCGATGAAATTTTGCATGAACGTGCCGCCTGGTCCGGCCGCGTCCAACCCGCCCACCCGCGCGGTCGGCAGCGCCCGGCGCACGCCGGCGATGGCATAGTCGTGCATCTTGTAGAACTCCTCCGGGGTGCCTTTCCAGTAGTTCGCGATGTTAGCCTCGTTCCAGACTTCCCAATACCATTGCTCGACCTCGGTGCGGCCATATTTTTCGACACAGTGTCTGACCCATTGGTAGACGAGTTCGCCCCATTTGGCGTAGTCCTTGGGCGGGTAGGCCCAGCCGGTGGTGAGATTGCCCGAGCCGGGCCGCCAGTCATGCTGATAGGGTTCGGGGTTGGTCGAGAGCGCCTCGGGCATGAAGCCGACCTGCGCATAGGGCCGCACACCGCGCGCGAGGTAGGTGTCGAAAATGCCGTCGATCACCGAGAAGTTGTAGACCGGCTTGCCGGTGGCGTCCTCGGTGTAGGCGTTGGTGCTGCCCCATTTGAAGGCGGGTGTGCCGTCGCCGCTGGTGAGCAGGTTATGCGCACGGAAATAGACCGGTTGCGGCGAGGCCTTCGGCCGGAGCTCGCCGAGTTCGCCGATGAGTTTGCGCCCATCCTTCATCGTGGCGTAGTTCGGCTCGTCCGCGCCGAAGAATCTCCAGAACGGTTTCATCTCGCCCACGGTCTTGGCGGCGTCGACCTGGATGGTGACGGGAAACGGCGGGGGAGCCGCGGGGGCGACGTCAGCCGCCAGCATGGTCAGGGGAGCCACGGCAACCAGTGCCATCAGGAGGGCGAGGGAGGGGTATTTCATGGGAGGGAGAGAAATTAAGCCGGCGGGCAACCGCGTGCGTGGCAACAGGGACAGGAGATGACGCGCGGGAAGAAATTGCCCCGCCTCTCACGAGGCGGGCGACCAGACGGCGAGAGGGGAAATCGTGAAAACTGGCATCGGAACAATGGGGCGGATGCGGGAGGCTCACCCACCCACGTTGCCCTGCGACCACTGGCCGTCGATGAGCCGCCACATTTTGCCGTTGGGGTTTTTGTCCTGCAATCCGGCGGGCAGGCGGGCGGCGCGCACGTTGTCGTAGCATTGCAACGCGGCAAAGCGGCGGAGCGCGGCCGGGATGCCGACCGCGGTGAAACCGGGATGGCTGGTCGAAGGGTAGGGTCCGCCATGGTTCATGGCGGGGCTGACCGCGACGCCCGTCGGCATCTTGTCATTGAGCAGGCGGCCGACGCGGGAACGGAGCAGGGGTTCCAGCACGGCGTAGTGCTGGTCGTCAGAACCCTGGGTGTCGGTATAGAGCGCCCCGGTGAGGTTGCCTTCGAGGTGGCCCAGGATCGTGGCAATCTGCGCGATGTCGCGCACGACGACGAGGAGGGAGGCGTTGCCAAAGGCTTCCGTCTGGAGTTTCTCTGGTGCGGCGAGGAAGCCGTCGCCGGTGACCCGCAGCGTGGTGTTGGCATAGCGGCAGCCCGGTGCGGGAAGCAGCTGACCGCCCGTGACAACTTGCGCGCCATGGGTCTGCAGCGTCTGCACGCTGGCGGCGAGCGCCCGCGCGACCGCGCTGGAGAGCAACGGGGCCACGGGTGCGGCCTCGAGCCGCGTCTTCACAGTGGCGATGAACTGTTCGGTGGCGTCGCCCGCGACGAGGAGAATGAGGCTCGGGCTGGTGCAGAACTGGCCGCTGGCCATCAGCGCGCTGGCGGAAAATTCCTCGGCGAGCTTGGCGCCGCGTTCGGCGAGCGCACCGGGAAGGATGATCACCGGATTCACGCTGGAAAGCTCGGCGTAGAAGGGTTTGCCCGCGGCGTCAGCCGCGGCCTTCAGCTTCAGTCCGGCAGAACGGCTGCCGGTGTAACCGATGGCACCGGTGCGCGGGTCGGCCACCAGGCGTTCGCCGTCGGCGTGGCTGGTGCGGTAGAGCAGCTGCACCGTGGCGGGCGGCAGTCCGGCCTCGCCCACGGCGGCGATCGCCTCCTCGGCCAGCAGGCGCGAGGTGCCGGGGTGGGAGGTGTTGGACTTGGCGATCACCGGATTGCCGGTCGCGATGGCCGCGACGAAATCGCCGCCCGCAATGCCGTTGAAGGCGAAGGGGAAATTGTTGGGGCCAAACACCCAGACCGGTCCGATGGGCGCGAGGACGGAGCGGAGATTCAGCTTGGTATCAATCGTCGGCATCGCCCAGGAGCCTTCGAGGACGGCGGCGGCGGCCTGGCGGAGCTGGTTGGTGGTGCGCGGCAGCTCGACGTCGCCGAGCCGCGGCGCCTTGGGCAGGCCGGACTCGGCATGCGCCATCTCGACGAGCTCGGTTTTCCGCGCCTCGATGCGCTCGGCATAACGCGTGAGAAAACGGGCAATTGTCTCCGGCGGCGCGGCACGGAGCAGGGCGGCGGCCGCCGTGGCGGCCGTCAGCGCGGTGTCGCAGTCGGCCCAGGAGCTGATGGGATAATCACCGGGCAAGGGCTGACCGGTGGCGGGATTTTCGGCATGGAAGCTGCCGGTGGATTGGGACGGACGCCACGTGCCGGCGAGGAGGACGGGATGCGAAGACATGCCCCCAACCTGGACGGAAAGGCCGCTCCACGCCATGAAAAAAACGCGCCCCGGGGGATTTACCGGTATTCCTCGCCCGTCACCGCGTTGATGATTTTGAAGTTCTCCACATGATAGGCCGGGTCGGCCCGGAAGGCCAGTTTCACGCCGAAAAGCTTCTCCATGCGGACCAGCAGGCCGGCGTCCTCGTTGCGGAGGCGCTCCAGGATGCTGGGGTGCACGAGCACGCGAAGAGAATAGTCCTTGGTGTCATTGCGCGACGTGAGCCGGCGGATGACGGAGGAGAGCTTGCGCTGGAGCTCGACCGACATGGTGGTTGCGCTCTTCACGATGCCCCGGCCCCGGCAATACGGGCAGTCCGTGTACAGGTTGGACGAAAGCGACTCGGACTGGCGCTGGCGGGTCATCTGCATGATGCCGAGCGCGGAGATGG
>CAIXIZ010000421.1 GCA_903919625.1 uncultured Verrucomicrobiota bacterium | reverse complement strand
GTCGGCGTGTGATGCCCGACCATGATCGCGCCGGCGGTCGTGATGGCGCGCAGGAGGGGTTGTTCCGCGCCGGGTTTCACGAGCAGCTCGAGGTGCTCGGGCGCGACATAGTTGGCGACGCGGGCGGCCTGCGCGAGCGTGGCCACCCGCACGGCGAGGAAGCCGGTGGCGAGGACACGCGACGTTTTGTCGGCGCGCGGAAGGGTCTTGAGCTGGGCCTGCACCTCGGCGAGCACGGCGGTGAGCATGTCATCCGTGGTGGCGACGAGGTAGATTTTTTCCCGGCCCGTGCCGTGCTCGGCCTGCGCGAGCAGGTCGGCGGCGGCGAAGTCGGCGCGGGCGGAATCGTCGCAGATCACCATCACCTCGCTCGGGCCGGGGAGCGAGTCCACCCCGACGGTGCCGAAGACCTGGCGCTTTGCCTCGATGACATAGGCGTTGCCGGGGCCGAAGATTTTGTCCACCGGCGGGACTGTGGGGGTGCCATAGGCCGCCGCGCCGATGGCCTGGACGCCGCCGAGGCGGTAAACCTCCTTGATCCCGACGAGGTGGAGCGCGGCCAGCAGGGCGGGCGCCACCCGGCCCTGTGCGTTGGACGGGGTGAACACCGCGATTTCGGGGCAACCGGCGATTTGCGCGAGCGTGGCGGTCATCAGCACCGTCGAGACCAGCGGCACTTCGCCTCCGGGGACATAAAGGCCCACGCGGCGGATCGGGTCAAATTTTTCGCCGAACTGCGCGCCATGGCGGTTGCGGGCGAGCCAGTTTTTTGGCAGGGAACGGCGGTTGAAATCAACCACCCCGGCATGGGCCGCACGGAGGGCCCGGCGCTCGGCCGCCGGCAGCCGGCGTACGGCCGTGGTGAGCTCCGCGGGCGGAACGCGGAAGTCCCCCGGCCGGAGCTTGGCCCCGTCAAATTTTGCCGCGTAATAGGCCACGGCGGCATCGCCGCGCGCCCGCACATCAGCCAGAATCCCAGTAACCGCGGAGCGGATTTCCTGGGAGGCTTCGGCGGAGGCGCAAAATTGCGCCAGCTCGCCGGCAAAATTTTTGGCGGAAAAATCAAGGACGCGCACGAGGGGAAAATTGCCGCGCAGGCTGGGTCGGCCCCGCAGGGGAGGGTGGGTGCGGGAAAGGGTGCGGGCGGCCGGCCTCACTTCGGCACCGCGGGAGTGGGGAAGACCAAATTGGGCGACAACGAGGACGTGGCGGCCTTCGGCAGCGGCAGTAGGGCCGGGGCGGGCGAAGGAGGCTGCTGGAGAATGGGAATCTCAAAGTCGCCGGCCGGTGCAGGCTGATTCAGGATCAACTGGTCAAAGGTGATGGTGGAGGCGGTGGCCGTGCCGTCGGGATTTTTCCCCGTGGTGATGATTTTTTTGGGGAAACGCACTCCGCCGGTGACCAGATCACCCTCTTCCGAGATGGTGTTGCCATCGGTTTCGGTGAGTCGCAGCTGGCCCGAGACGGCATCGAACCAACGCGTGAAGGCGATTTTGGAGCTGTGGCGGAAGATCAGCCTCCGGCAGGCATGGCCGGCCAGTTCAGCGGTGCCGCCATCTTCCATGTGGCCGCCGATTTCCTCGAGATTGTGGTAAAACGCGAGATTCTCCCAGGTGTTGGCGCGCATCTGCAAAATGCTGTCCGGGGTCGGGAGCTTGATCTGGTAGGCCCCGGGATGGGCCTTGTCTTCATTGCGCACCCAGGCGCCATAGCCGTCCAGGACCGTCGTCTGGATGGATTTTTCGGACGTGACCACCATGCGCATGCGGTAGGGGCTTTGAAAGATCACATCGATCTGCTGCCGCGCCACTTTGGGCTCGGCCGGCCCGGCCGCGGGATTGGGCATCTCCACGGTCCCAACATATCGGACAGATTGGATCTGGTTGAGGGCCGCTTCCGTGCCGAGAAAGGCGCGGGCCTTGACGATCACCGCAGCCATGGTGTCCTCGGCACACAGGGCAGCCGGAGCGGCGAGCAGGGTGCAAATGGCAGTGGCGGACAATTGATGGAGAAATCTCATGGGTAGGGTGGATGCTAAAAGGGAAAACGGCCTGAACGCAATCATTCCCACTCAATGGTCGCGGGCGGTTTGGAGCTGATGTCGAGCACGACGCGTGAGACCCCGCGCACCTCATTGGTGATCCGGCTGGATATTTTCTGCAGCAGATCGTAGGGGAGCCGGGTCCAGTCAGCGGTCATGGCGTCCTTGGACTCGACAATCCGCAAGGCGATGACATCGGCATAGTTGCGTTCATCGCCGACAACCCCGACGGATTTGACCGGAAGGAACACGCAGAACGACTGCCAGACTTTCCAATACCAGCCGCTGGCCATCATTTCATCATGCAAGATGGTGTCGGCGGCCCGCAGAATCTCCAGCCGAACAGGCGTGATGGCACCGGCGACGCGCACCCCGAGACCCGGGCCGGGAAACGGCTGCCGCCAGACGACTTCGCGCGGCAGGCCGAGCGCGGAGCCGACCGCCCGCACCTCATCCTTGAAGAGCTCGCGCAACGGTTCCAGCAGCTTCAATTTCATCCGGGCGGGCAGACCGCCGACGTTATGGTGACTCTTGATGAGCGCGGCGGGGTTGTTGCCGATGGCGACACTCTCGATCACATCAGGATAGAGGGTCCCCTGGGCGAGAAAGTCGGCATGGCCGACCGATTTGAGCGATTGTTCAAACACGGTAACAAAGGTGCGGCCGATGAGTTTGCGTTTTCGTTCCGGGTCACTGACGCCCTTCAACCGGCGCAAAAACAGGTCCGCGGCATCTACGACCCGCAAATCGATCTTAAAGTTCCGGGCATAGATGGACTCCACCTGGGCGCGTTCACCGGCACGGAGCAGGCCGTTGTCGACAAACACACAGGTGAGCTGCCGGCCGATGGCCCGGTGGATGAGTGCGGCGGCGACCGACGAGTCCACCCCGCCCGACAGGCCGAGGATAACACGCGACCGGCCCACCGTGGTGCGGATGTGCTCAACTGCGTGTTTGATGAAATCCCGGGTAGTCCAGTCCTGTTTGGCCCCGCAGACGCCGAGGAGAAAGTTCTTATAGATCTCCACCCCGCGTTCGGTATGAAACACCTCGGGGTGAAATTGGATGCCGTAAAAGTTGCGCGTCCGGTCCTCGATCGCGGCGAATTCGGAATTTTCCGTCGTGCCGATGGGGGCGAAGCCGGGAGGGAGCCGCACCAGACGGTCCCCGTGCGAGTTCCAAACCCGGAGCTTTTTGGGCAGGCCCGCAAACAGGCGGCCGGGCTTGCTCACCCGCAGGATGCCATGCCCGTATTCGCGCCGCGAACTCCGGCCCACCCGCCCGCCGAGCAGCTTGCCCATGAGCTGGATGCCATAACAGACCCCTAGGACCGGCACGCCCAGGGCAAAAATGCCACGGTCGGGCATGGGGGCGCCTTTGGCAAAGACACTGCTTGGCCCGCCGGAGAGGATGATGCCGATGACCCCGTCGGCCCGGAGCTGGGCGGCCGAAACCGAATGGTGGTAGATCTTGGAGTAGACCTGACACTCGCGAATGCGACGCGCGATGACCTGCGTGTATTGCGAGCCAAAATCTAGGACAGCGATGGTTTG